>JAZOBR010000045.1:0-3039 GCA_045596105.1 Candidatus Ornithomonoglobus sp. | reverse complement strand
CCAGAGTGAAATTACTGTTGATTGCATCACATAGCCTTGTGATTTCCCCAGACGACAAAATTGACGGTGTACCGCCTCCGACAAACACTGTGTCAACCTCTGTACCCTTATATTTTTCCATCTCCGATATAAGTGCCGTTAAATACCTGTCAATATCGGAGCATCTGTTATCAAAGGACAAGAAATCACAATACTCACACTTCCTTTTACAGAAGGGTATGTGGACATATAAACCTATCAAAATAATTCACTTCCTTTAGTAAAAAAATAAGGGCTGAAGAATCAGCCCTCGTTTTTCATTTTTCTTACGCAAGCTTTGCAAGCTTAACAGCTAGCTGTGACTTCTTTCTTGCAACCTTGTTTCTGTGCAAAATACCGCGAGCCTCACTCTGATCAAGCTTCTTAACGGCATCATTAAACAATGTTGTTGCTAAAGCCTTGTCACCTGCCTCTACAGCTGCATCAAACTTCTTGATTGCAGTCTTAAGAGCAGTCTTACGTGCTGTGTTAATAGCAGTCTTCTTCTCGATTACCTTAACACGCTTCTTTGCTGATTTAATGTTTGGCAAAGTCTACACCTCCACAAATTTAATACATAATACTGTAATAGTATACTACAAACGAAATCAAATTTCAAGAGGTATTTTAAATTTTTTTGATTTTTTCCGAATTAGTTAAGATTATACAATCCTTAGTACCTGTTTTTATAAAAATCTACCAAAAAACCTTAAAATTGTCCTACAGAATAAAAATATTTCAGACTTTGAAACTCCCTATCGCACTGCATACTGACATATTTTTCGGTTATTTTGTTCATTTTTTCTAAAATCAACGGGTCCTTCACTTCAAAAGAAAGCATCTTTTTACATTCACACCCGACAATGTATCGCATAAGCGCCAATGTCATATCATTAATTGGCATATCCCCTGCTGCCATATGCTCACAGCATACCACCGCACCCTTTTCGGAGCTGAATAGCTGTGGTGCATTTGAGCAAACGTCACAGGCTCGTAATTGAGGCATATATCCACCAAGACACATAAGCTTCAGCTCGTATACTGTCTTTACCTTAATTAAGTTCTCACCCCTATGGGCAATGGCATATACGGCATTTAAAAACAGTGATAATATATTACTGTCAGGATTTGACTCACCCAATATGTTATAGGTAATATCCGCAAGATAGGTCACACAGGCAAGCTTTTCTATATCCTCACTTATTGCGTAAAACCCGTCTATAACCTCTGCCGATACCGCCGTCATAATCTCACCACGGGATGGACGAAGCTTAAAGTCGGCATAGGAAAACAACTGAAATGCTGCCGCGTTTGATGTCTTTTTTCCTCGTATGCCATACCTTACAGCCTTAACTATGCCATCACTCTCTGTATAAATCCACAACATACGGTGTGCATCACCATAGTTTGCCTGACGGATTATAATACCTCTGTAAACTAAATCTCCCATCAGATTTCATCGTCCTCACGATAACCGAAATTTTTAATCAGGAAATCACTGTTACGCCAATCGGTCTTTATCTTTACCCATAAGTCAAGAAAAACCTTCTTGTCAAGCATCTTTTCTATGTCTGCTCTTGCCATAGTACCGATACGCTTGAGCATCTCACCATTCTTACCGATTATAATTCCCTTGTGGGTTTTACGCTCGCAGTAAATTGTAGCGTTAATCTCCGTTATCTTTTCCTTTTTCTTCATACGGCTTATTTCAATGGCAATGCCATGGGGCACCTCCTTATCAAGGAGCCATAGCATCTTTTCACGGATAATCTCCGCTGCAATTGCCTTTTCTGGCTGGTCGGTCACCATATCCTCATCATAGAACATGGGGCCCTCCTCAAGACAATCGGAAATTGTGTCAATCAACTGCTCAACGCCATCGTCAACCTTTGCACTGATAGGGA
Organism: Candidatus Ornithomonoglobus sp.; assembly: GCA_045596105.1. Classification (GTDB taxonomy): domain Bacteria; phylum Bacillota; class Clostridia; order UBA1381; family UBA1381; genus Ornithomonoglobus. The sequence continues at coordinate 1,117 of JAZOBR010000045.1, read as the reverse complement.
TGATTGCCTCAAAATCATTCATACTCGAATAATCCGCAATCATGGGAAGAAGCTCCTCCTTCTTCACAAGGTCAATCTTATTAATTACCAGAACACAGGGTATGCCTGTCTTGTTAATATTCTCTGCAATCTCACGCTCCATATCGCGGATACCTCGTGACGCATCAACTACAAACAAAATCACGTCCGTTTCACGCATACTCTCATTTGCCATCTTCACCATATATTCACCAAGCTTATTATGGGGTGTGTGGATACCCGGTGTGTCGGTAAAAACAATCTGCTTGCCGGGTGCTGAATAGATAGCAAGAATCTTATTTCTTGTGGTCTGGGGCTTGTCTGATATAATTGCAATCTTCTGACCTGCAATGGTATTTAGCAGTGTGGATTTTCCCACATTAGGCATTCCTATAATTGCACAAAAGCCCGATTTATAATTATTAGTCATATTAAAACTCCTCTATTTCTCTTGTAATACCAAGGGTGTCGAGAACACTTGTCTGTTTTTCAATCATAATCCTCTCACCCACGGGGTCATCCACATGGTCATAGCCTAAAAGGTGCAACATAGAATGTACTGTCAAAAATGCAAGCTCGCGGCGGAGAGAGTGACCCAATTCCTTTGCCTGTTCCTCTGCACGCTCACAGGATATAACAATATCCCCCAGCATAACCAATCCATCCTCCGTCTCAAACTCGGCATCAATCTCGTCCTGGTCAAATTCGAGCATAGGGAATGACAATACATCAGTTGCGCGGTCAATGTCACGATAGTCACGATTGATTTCACGAATACCCTCATTGTCCGTAAAGGTGAAGCTTATCTCTGCATCAAAGTTACATTCCTCTAATTGAAGCACTGCCCCGCATACCTGCTTTAACTCCTCAATCTGTTTTCCCGATACATCATAATCGGTTTCATTTTCAAGTATAAATTCTACCATTACTTTTTCTCCGTAGACTTTTGTGTCTTGCGTCTTTCCTTTGCCTCGTCATACTTTGCGTATGCCTTTATAATCTCCTGCACAAGGGGATGTCGAACTACATCCTTCTCCGTAAACTTGCAAAAAGCAATATCGTCTATTCCGCCCAATATCTTCATTGCCTCTTTAAGACC
>JAZOBR010000044.1:0-7713 GCA_045596105.1 Candidatus Ornithomonoglobus sp. | reverse complement strand
TCCCGATGTTACAGGCAAGAAGGTTTGTATCATAAAGGAGCTTATGGATAAGGCCGACAACGCATCAAAGGCAAAGGTTACAGCCTACGCTGATGCACTTAAGGCAAAGGGTGTTACAGTTGAGGAAATTTCTCTTGACATCTTTGACCTCGCAAACACTGCATGGCAGATTCTTATGTGTGCAGAAACCTGCAACAATGTATCACGCTATGACGGTGTTAAGTACGGTCATCGCGCGGAAAAGTACAGAAACATTGACGAGCTGTATGTAAATTCAAGAACTGAGGGCTTTAACTTCCTTACAAAGGCAGTTATCCTTTACGGCTCCGATGTTCTTTCAAAGAACCGCTACGAGTCATGCTTTGACAAGTCACTTCGTATACGTCGTGTTATCAAGGAAAAGATGGATGCAATTTTCGGTGAGTACGATGCAGTTCTTACTCCCGTTGCAACAAGCACAGAATTCACAAGCTATGATATAAAGGATGCCTTCACAAAGGTGTTTGAGGAGAGCATATTCACAGCACTTCCAAACCTTATCGGTATCCCTGCTTATGTTTCAGGCGGTGCTCAGCTTATGGGCAAGCATTTCTCAGAGAGCTTGCTTCTGAGCCTGGCAGATGCTGTCGGAAAGGAGGTCAAGTAATTATGAAATACGAAATAGTTATTGGTCTTGAAACTCACGTTGAGTTAAACACAAAATCAAAAATATTCTGTTCATGTGGCGGTCATTCAGAGGCAAAGGAGCCAAACGATTGCGTTTGTCCTGCATGCTCAGGCATGCCTGGTATGTTACCCGTAATGAACAAAAAGGTTGTTGAGCTTGCAGTTACCGCAGGTCTTATGCTTAACTGTGACATAAGCCGTTACACAACCTTTGATAAGAAGAACTATTATTACCCTGACCTTCCCTGTGCATATCAGATTACACAGTTAAATCACCCCATTTGTACTAACGGACTTGTTCCCGTTAAGACATCACAGGGTACAAGAGATATTCGTATTAAGCAGATTCATATGGAGGAGGACGCAGGTAAGCTTGTTCATAGCGGTAGCTCAAGCTATGTTGACTTTAACCGTACAAGCGTGCCATTGATTGAAATCGTTACACAACCCGACTTCCGCAGTGCAGAAGAGGTTGTTGTATATCTTACAAAGCTGAAATCAATGTTCCGTTCAAGCGGTATTTCAGAATGCGAAGAAGGTGCAATGCGTTGTGACGTTAACATTTCTGTCCGTCCTGAGGGCAGTGAGGAGTTCGGCGTCCGTACAGAGATTAAGAATATGGCATCCTTTGAAGCAATCGAGAAGGCTATAAACTATGAGTCACAGCGTCATATTGATGCTCTGGAGTATGAAACAGAGGAGCTTGTTCAGGAAACAAGACGTTACGACGATGCAAGCGGTAAGACCTTTGCAATGCGTAACAAGGAAACAGAGGCAGACTACCGTTACTTCCCAGATGCTAACCTGATGCCCATCATTATCGACGATGAGTGGCTTGAGGAAATCAAGGCAAACAAACCTGAGGCTATTGATGATAAGGCTTTGGCATATCAGGAGGCAGGCATTTCCGAAAAGGAAATTGAAATGATTTTGTCAAACCACAAGCTTGGTAAGCTTATTGACGATGTAGTTAAGGCAGGCGTTAGCGCAAAGGATGCCTCGGCATGGATTTTGACTGACTATATCGGTATCCTTCGTAGGGATTCAAAGACAATTGATGACCATGACATTTCTGCAGATAAGCTTGCTACAATCATCAAGCTTGTAAATGATGGTGAAATCAACCGTCCTAACGGTAAGAAGGTGCTTCAGGCTGTGATCGAGAATGATATTGACCCCATGGCATACTGCGAGGAGCAGGGACTTAACCAGAAGTTTGATGAGTCAACTGTTGAGAAGGTAATCGACACAGTTATCGCAAATGACCCCGACACGGTTGCCGCATTCAAGAACGGTAAGCAAAAGGCATTCCAGGCATTGTTCGGTGCTTGTATGAGAGAGCTTAAGGGCGTGGGTGACCCCATCGTTATCAGAACAATCCTTGAAAATAAGTTAAAATAACAACCTTTTTGATGAGGAATGAGCAATGAAAAACATATTATTAATTCTTGTGGGCGGTACAATATGCACCGCCACAAATGAATTCGGCACTCTGTCTGTGAACGAAAAGGCAGGAGTAATGCTAAAGGAAAACTATCTACACTCCGACTCGGCATTTGCCGACAGTGTGGAAATTGACCTTACAAAGAATATGTTTATTCTGAGCGAAAATATGACCGTTAATAAATGGAACTCCATTATTGCAATGTACCGCAAAAAAGTGGTTAACAGCAATTACGACGGTGTCATTTTCGCACATGGAACGGATAGTCTTGCTTATTCTTCATCTTTGTTTTCTATGGCACTTTCGGATACGGAAATACCCGTATTCTTCGTTTCAAGCAACGCAAAGCTATCATCACCAAGAGCAAACGGCAATGCTAATTTCCGTTATGCTGTGGAATGTATATGCGAGGGCATATCACCTAATGTATATGTAACCTACAAAAACATTTCCGACGGAAGGATGTACCTTCATCTGGCATCACGTCTGAAGCAGTGCGAGAATTATTCCGAGGATTTCTTCAGTGTGGGTGCTATGGATATAACGGATATGGCTCCCCATAACCACAGAGAATATTTCCAAAGGCTTGATGCAATGTATCCCCGAGATAAAAAGTATCCCCTTGTATCCATCAGGGATGCCTGGGAGCTTAAAAACCGAGTACTTATGCTGGAGCCATATGTTGGCCTGCGCTATGATGCTATTGATTTTTCAAGGTTTGCCGCAATACTGCACGGTACCTACCATTCAGGCACTGTATGCGTGGAGGATTGGGAAAACTCAATTCTCGGTATGATTGATGAGTGTATAGATAATCCCCATGTTACGGCAGATATTTATATATCACCTACACAGCTTTCGGGTGAGGTTTATGAAACAATCACCACTATGTACAACCATCGCAGGGATGAGCTTCCCGTTACCTTCCTCTATGGTATGACAAAGGAGACGGCATACGCAAAGCTTGTGCTTGCATATTCCCTTTATTCCGATAAAGAGGATATTTTACGCTTTATGGAAACAGAAATAAATTTTGAAAACTTATATGAGTGATGAATATGGAAATTACTACAAAATTATATGAAAAGGATAGCTACTGCAGGGAATTTGATGCAGTAGTATTGTCCTGCGAGAAAACAGATGACGGCTACAATGTGGTTTTGGACAAAACTGCATTCTTTCCCGAGGGTGGCGGCCAAAAGGCGGATACAGGCAAAATGGGTGATGGGAATGTTTTTGATACACAGCTTCAGGGTAACACCGTAATCCACAAGGTTACTACACCTCAGGAGGTTGGTACCGTAATTCATTGTAGTCTTGATTGGGACATACGCTTTGGCAGGATGCAGAATCATTCTGCAGAGCATATTGTGTCAGGTATTGCTTCCACGAAATACGCATGCACCAATGTGGGCTTCCATATGGGTGAAAAGTTTATGACAGTGGATTTTGACAAGAAGCTTACAAAGGCGGATATTGAGAATATTGAAAATCTTTCGAATGCCGCAATATGCAATAACCTACCCATTACTGTTATGTTTCCCACAGGTGAGGAAATCCCCGATATCCCATACAGAAGCAAGAAGGAAATTGAGGGTGATTTGCGACTTGTGAAAATCGGGGACGTCGATTGTTGCGCCTGCTGTGCGCCCCACGTTAAAATGACAGGTGAAATCGGTCTTGTAAAAATAATCGATTTTTCATACAACAAGGGCGGCACAAAGGTAGAAATCATCGCAGGCTTTGATGCCTTGGCAGATTATCGTATGATAAACGATAATAATAAGGATCTTATGAAGTTACTGTGCGCACCTCGTGATGGAATATTAGAATTTGTCAAAAAACAGATGGATGCTGTTGCGACATTAACAAGAGAAAAGCAAGCCATCCAGAGAGAGCTTGCAGAAGCAACGATGGAGCTTGTAAAAATCGGTGACAACGCATTTGCGTTTTTAGCCAACTGTACCTTTGACGATTTAAGATATCTGTCAAACAATATTACCACTCAAGACGTTGAACTGTGCGTTCTTCTCTCAGAGACTAACGAAGGAGAATACAACTATGTCCTTAATTCAAAGAGTGGAGCGGTTATAGAGGTTTTAAAGGGTCTTAACGAGGCATTTAACGGCAAGGGAGGTGGCAAGCCTGACTATGCTCAGGGCAAGCTATCGGGCAATAGAGCCGAGATTGAAAAAGTATTAAGAAAGATATTGGCATAGACTGTGTCCTTTCACACATACATACTTTTCTGCATATTTTATAGCAGGAGGTGAACAGAAAATGACAAGATGTAATTGTAAATTCGACTGTGTCGGAATCGGTCTTATAGCAAGTATCCTATTAGGTGTTGTTGCAGCATTTCTTCGTTACAGTGCAGTTATAACCGTTACACCCGCATTTCTATGGGTGCTATTCGGCGTTGGGATTGGAATTTTAGTCTTATCACTTTTTTTTGCAGTGCGTGTTCGTTCAAATACCGTTCGGGAATGTACCTGCGAAATACTGCCCTCGGTGCTTACGGGTGTGCTAGGAACAATCCTCACATCAGTAATTCTCCTTGGCATCACATTTGTGGCCACAAGCGTGCTTGGTGCGGTAATTACAGGTGCGGCAATATTCTTCTTTGCCCTGACCATAACATCCTGGTCCTGTTTGGTTTCATGTGCCGCAGGCTGTGCTGATAACGAATAAAAAAGAATGCCTTTAGGGGCACACTTAAGGACAGTAATTATAAAAGGCAGAAACGATTGATTTCGTTTCTGCCTTTTATAGGGTTTGGCGGCCTCGCGGTCCGTTTGTAAGGTCTTAGGATATCCTAAGACCCTATAGACATCCCAAAAACAAAAACTGTGCAAAGCACAATAAAACTATGGCAGATGATATAACTTACCGTAAGGCAAATAAAACTGCGGAGCATCCTTAAGGACACTCCGCCTATGCCATTCCTTTTTATTTCCATTCCTTATAGCAAAGCCACTTAATAAGGCTTTCCTTCCACGAAGCAACATGCTGATGTGCCGCACAATACTCATTGCCGTCACACAGTCCCAGACCATGAGGTCCATCAGGGAATACGTGTAATTCAAAGGGAATTTTACGCTTACCCAACGCCTCGGCGTATAGCATAGAGTTCATAAATGAAACTGCCTGGTCTCCTGCAGTATGCCATATAAAAGCTTCAGGGGTGTCGTTTGTCACCTGCTTATGCAATGACATAAGCTCCTTCATTTCCTCCGATGGATAACCGCCCAACAGATTGTTTCTCGAGCCTTCGTGACGATAATCACCCATATCAATTACGGGATAGCACAAAATTGTAGCATCGGGACGCGCACAAGCCTTGTCAATATCGTCCATCTGCTCATAGAAGGCCTTGTCATAATGAACTGACAACGAGCCTGCAAGGTGACCACCTGCAGATGAACCCATAACTGCAATCTTGTTTTTGTCAACACCGTATTTATCAGCATTATAACGGACATATCTTATGGCACGCATGGCGTCACTTATGGGTGATGGATGCTCATAGGGAGCAACCCTGTAATCCACGACAAATGCTGTTATGCCGTTGCTCTGTAAAAACTCGGCGTATTTCGGGCCCTCGTGTTGTGCACGAGTGCCATACCCGCCACCGGGGAATATGATTACTGCACCCTTTGAGCCTGCCGGATACTCATAAATTTCGGGGACAAAGTCCTGTGACTTGTCCTCATAGGGCATAACGCCACTCCATAATTTGCTCATAATTATTCCTCTTTTTTGTTCTCGGTAATTGCGATTGAAAGCTCTCCTAACTGTACATCGTCGATGGGACCGGGTGCCTGTGACATAAGCTCTGATGCGTTCTGTACCTTCGGGAAGGCAGTTACATCCCTCAAGCTGTCACAGCCTGCCATAAGCATGGCAAGACGGTCAAGACCGATACCCATACCACCGTGAGGTGCCGCGGCATACTTATATGCTTCTACTAAGAAGCCAAACTTTGCCTCAATTTCTTCCTCTGTAAGACCCAATGACTTGAACATCTTCTGCTGAAGCTCATAGTCATTGATTCTGATTGAGCCACTTGAAAGCTCAACACCGTTCAGTACAAGGTCATATGCCTTTGCAATAACCTTTTCGGGGTCTGAGTCAAGGTACTCTATGCACTCATCCTTGGGCATTGTAAAGGGATGATGCATCGCAAGCCACTTGCCTGTCTCCTCGTCCTTCTCAAAGAACGGGAAGTCTGTTATCCATAGGAAATTCCAGGTGTCGGGGATAATATCAAGACGCTTTGCACACATAAGTCTTAACGCACCCAATACGGGCAGTGTTACGCGGTCCTTATCTGCAACGATAAGCACAACGTCCCCCTTCTTTGCACCAAGCTTGTCAAGAAGTGCCTTTAGCTCCTCATCGGTGAAGAACTTTTTAAAGCTTGCGTTAGGCTCGTCCTCATTCCAACGAACATACGCCAGACCCTTTGCACCGATACCTTTTGCGTGGTCAACCAGCTTGTCAATCTCTTTTCTTGTATATGTTTCCGCCGCATCGGGAAGCACGATTGCACGAATGCTGCCGCCTGCCTCCAATGCTGATTTGAATACTACAAACTCACTGTCACGAACATCGTCTGAAATGTTTTGAATCTCAACACCGAAACGAGTGTCAGGCTTATCCGAACCATAACGCTCCATTGCATCCTTATATGTCAATCTCGGTAGTGGTGTGGGGATGTCGGTATCCAACACTGTCTTGTAAAGGTACTTTATAAAGCCCTCGCCCATTTCAAGGATGTCCTCAACATCAACAAAGCTCATTTCCAAGTCTATCTGTGTGAACTCAGGCTGACGGTCAGCTCTCAAATCCTCGTCGCGGAAGCAACGAGCAAGCTGAATGTAACGGTCAAAGCCTGAAATCATAAGCAACTGCTTATAAATCTGGGGTGACTGGGGCAATGCATAGAACTTGCCATGATGTATTCTTGAAGGCACAACATAGTCACGAGCGCCCTCGGGAGTTGACTTAATCATCATAGGTGTTTCAATCTCGATAAAGCCGTTGTCGTAGAAATAATCACGAGCTGCTTTTGCAATCTTTGAACGCATAATGATGTTATTCTGCAACACGTTACGTCTTAGGTCAAGGTAACGATACTTTAATCTTAACTCCTCGTTTACATTTGTGTTATCTGTAATCTCAAAGGGAGGTGTCTGAGCCTTTGCAAGAATTCTCAAATCATCAACATATACCTCAATGGTACCTGTCTTGATGTCCTTGTTCTTGCTCTCTCTTTCGCGGACTACGCCCTTTGCCATAATTGCAAACTCACTTCTGCATGACTTTGCCTTGTTAAACACTTCTCTGTCTGTGTTATCATCAAATGCAAGTTGTACAATACCTGTTCGGTCCCTCAAATCAATAAAGATAAGGTTACCCATATCACGTATTTTCTGCACATATCCGCCAACAACTACAACTGAGCCGACACCCTCTGTGTCACCGCAGTAATTTGTACGCTTTAATCCCCTCATTGTATCCATATTATAATCTCCTCTTACCTTAAGTAATCTGCAAGCCCTTCAATTTTAACTATCTCACTGTCGCCTGTTTCCATATTT
>JAZOBR010000043.1:0-16156 GCA_045596105.1 Candidatus Ornithomonoglobus sp. | reverse complement strand
AAATAATTGCTTCAGAAATAAAGTATCGGACGTTTCAGGATGATACCTATCTGGGCAATCTTCTTGAATGGTGTCACGACGCACTAAACGGCAAAAAAGTATTCGGTTTAGGTGACTTTGTTATACCGTTCAGAAAAGTCCCGGGCGCAGTTATTACCCGAGGCATTGAGTATTCCAACTTAGGTTATCTGAAATTCGTTTATGAGCTTACCTCTACCATTGCAAGGGCAAAGAGGGAAGGTAACAGGCAATGGACAGCAACGGAACAACGCCGTGTTGCAATGACACTCGGACGTGCCACAACAAGCACAGGGCTATTACTTGTAGGCTATGGCCTTGCCAAGGCAGGAATATTTGTAGGCTCAGAGACTTACGATGAGGATAGGCAGGAAGATAAAAAATATCTTGACCAGGCTACAAAAAATCAAGGCTTTAAAATAAATATGTCAGCTCTCGGCAGACTTATTAAAGGCGATAGCGGAGAGTTTAAGACAGGCGATAATTTGGTTGACCTAACTTGGTCAGACTGGTATCCGCAATTGGCGGCAGGTGCTTCGGCCTACGGGACAATCAAAGAGTCAAGTGTCGGCGAGTACTTCAGAAGCTATGCGTTTCTTACCGACTCAATGGAATTCGGTGTTGACCGAATAACTACCTTACCCGCATTCACAGGAATAAGTGATTTATACAACAACTGGCAGTATAAGGATGGCTACATTGATTTTGCTGTGACATCTGTCACAGATTACGCCTTGACCTTTATGCCCAATATGGTAAAGCGTGTCGCCAATGCCATAGACCCTTATGAGAGAGATGTGTATCACGCAGAGAATGCATGGCAGACGGCAATGTATAAAGCCTTGCAGACATTACCTATTCCCGCCGCACGAAATATGATACCTAAGCGTGTTGACATTTTCGGGAACCCCGTAAAAGGAACCTTAGGCAATGGTTTTGTTGATGTACTCAATGAGGTTATATCGCCGGCAAAGGTATCAAAATATGCAGGCGATGAGTTCACCGATGAGCTTGAGATACTCTATGAATACAACGACGGCGTAATCCCACAAAAGCCAAAGAGTGAAAACAATTCTGTTACCATTGATGGTGTAACCTACAAATTCAATATTTACGGCGAGGACTACGAGGAGTATTCGGAAATGCTGGGACTGGCCTCTATGAAAAACGTTAAAGCATTTATGTCAAGTGAGTATTATAAATACCTATCGCCATGGGAACAGGCGCAGGCGATAGCTGATATAAACAATGATACAAAGTATCAGGTAGCAGAAGCGTGGCTCAGAATGACTAAAAATGGCGAGCCTATAGAGGATATAAATGAATTTCTTGACAGTGGGCTTAATACATACAAGGAGCAGGCTTACACAATGGTAAAGGTAAATCAGGCGCAGGAATATGTAAAGATTGCACCCGATGTAAGTTACGTGATAAGTGTAAAAGAAAGCGTACCCTTGACTGAGGCAGAGCAGGTTGAGAAAATATCAGATCTTGAAAAGAGTGTCGCAAGTAATAATAAGCGCATCCAGAACCTTAAAAACGGTACGGCATACTCACGGGAATACCGAGAGGACGGCACAAAGTATAAACTTTATGCAAGTAATATGTCTCCCGAAAGACTTGAAGCAGAAATTGCCGAGGCGGTGCACTGGCGTGATAAATACACCAACGATATTGAAAAGGTCAAGCGTGGCGAGTGGACAAAGGATGTCGCAATAGAAGGAAAGTGGGACGACTTAACTCCCGACCAACAGACAAAAGTTCTTGAAAAAATTGAGAGCAGTCCTGATTACGTTCTTGTATCTGATGAAAAGCTCTTTGAAAATGTTGAATATTCAGCAGAGGAAAGAAAAACAGGAAGCCGTGAGATTGTTGTTATCACAGACGACACAGAACTATCCCTCACGCCCCTAAAAGACAAGAGCAATAAAACAAGTCGAGAGGGAATAACGGTTGCTTCAGAGGGCAATTATAGCTCAAATTCATCCTCTGGCGGTGGTAGTCGTGGCAGTAGAAGCGGAAGCTCACGAGTCAGCTCAGGCGGAATAACTCTCAACCGTAACCGCTACACCTTTGTAGGAACAGGCGGAAGCAGTATATTTGATATATATAAAACACTTGAGGGGATAAGACCTAAAATGTTCGCATTTAATATGCCAGAAATTAAGACACCGCAAAAACCCAAAACACCAATGTTTGTTATGCCCTTTAGGGTTTAACATAAATTTTAAGAAAGGAGCGTGATTCTATGGCACGCAAGTGGGGAAAGAAAGCAAAAGAAGCCCCCGAAAAGGATAGCCTTGCCCCTGACACTCTAAATGTTGAGGATGAGGATACCCTTACCCCTGAGGATATAGAGAATATGTCCGATGAGGAGTTTAACGAGTACCTTGAGAGAGGGCAGGACGCTGACCTTGACGAGGACTTAGAAGACCTTGAAGGAGAGGAGGAAAAAACCGAGGAAGAGGAAGAGGAAACGGACCTTGACACCACCCCCGAGGACGACAAAGCAGAGCCTGAATCCAAGGCGGAGCCCTTTAAGACCTTTGAAACCGAAGCTGATTATGAAGCAGAGGTAGAAAAGCGTGTTAATGAGGCACTAAAGGACAAGCCAAAGGCTGACAACAAGGACAAAGATGTCATTGACCGTATCAAGCGTATTGCAAAAAAGTACTTCAAGGACACAAAAGCACCCCTTGAAGATGTGGCTATGGAGCTTGAAAAGCAGTATGCCGAACACGAGGGCATTGATATTGATACCCTGCGTGAAAGTATGGACACTGAGGATGACGCCGAGAAATGGCGTAATTCCGAAAAGGATAAGGCAGACAAGGAAGCGAGAGATAAGGGCAAAAAGGACTTTATCGACAAGCTTAATCGCGATGCCGAGTCTCTAAAGGCTATAGTTTCCGACTTTGACCTAAAGGAAGCACTAAAGGATAAGAAGTTCTATAATGCTATCCTTGACGGAAAGAGTGTTCTTGAGGCATACAACCTTATGGACAAACCCGAAAAGGCAGAAGACAAGCCTGAAACGGACGAGGAAAAAGAGGAAAAGCCCGAGAGAAAGAACGTAGAAAACGGGCTTTTGAAAGCCAAGGGAACAGGCAGCGGCAGAAATAACCCTGCAACTCTGTCGGAATCAGAGTTCAAAAAGTATATCGACAACATTAAAAACTCATAATTTCAAAAAGAAAGGAAGTAAATTATTATGGAAACAAGATTAAATGTAAACAAAACCACGTCAACAGGTATGTCACCTCTTATGGAGGCGGTATTGAACCGCTATGTTTTAGAGGCGAACAAAACCAACAGAAAGTACACAAAGTTTGCACAGCAGGTAAAAATCCCCGAGGGACAGACAAAAACAATCGCATTTGACAAGCTTTCGCCCCTTCCTAAGGCAGCAAAGCCCCTTGAGGAAGGCGTGACACCTACAGGTGCAAGCGTAAACATTACAAGAATTAAGGGCGAGCCCGAGCAGTTTGGTAACTATGTAGGCTACACAGACCAGCTTGATTTCTTCGCAAATGACCCCTCACCTGAGGTGCTAAAGTATACAGACCTTTTGACAGAAAACCAGCTTGAAACCTTTGAGCATCTTGATGCAATGGAGCTTGCATCAGGACTTAATGTGTTCTATGCAGGCGAGGCAACATCACGTGCTACTCTTACAGATGTACTGACTGTAAAGGATGTACGCCGTGCGGTAACATCTCTTAAGAGAAACAAGGTACAGCCTGCCGACGGTAAGGACTATATCGCATTTGTTCATCCTGATGTTGTATTTAACATCTGGAACGATGAGGAGTGGAGACAGCCTCATACATACTCTGACACAACAGAGCTTTACACAGGTGAAATCGGTAAGCTATTCGGTGTGAGATTCATTGAGGATCCCGATGCATATGTTTTCCGCGGTGAGCCTTTTGCCGATAAGTATGATGAGCTTACTGTTACAAAGTTTGACGGTGACACAGTTTTTGTTGCAGAAACTTTAACTGAAGATGACATGGAAAAGCTTAACAACAAGGCCATCTGGATTAACAATGTCAAGTACACAATTTCAAGTGGCGTTGCGGGTATGAACGGCGATGCAAACTTTTGCATCGGTTATCAGGGGGATGCATTTATTGAGCCTGATATGAAGGTATATCCTGGTGAGGGCGGTGTAGATGGCACACCCGTTTATGCAACTATTGTTGTAGGTAAGAACGCATTCGGTTCAGCAGGCGATAAGAACGTTGAGATTATCAACAAGCCTGTAGGCTCAGCAGGTACAGGTGACCCCCTAAATCAGCGTGGTACTGTTGGCTGGAAGGCTTACAGATTCTTTAAGATTTTGGAGCAGACCAAGATGCTCAGAATTGAGTCTTTAGCGTCCGTAAACTAAACCGTAAAAGGAGTGCAAACAAGTGAAAGTTCTTGATTTAAAAAAGCGTGCGTTTGCACTTGAATACCTCAGGAATGGGCAAAATGCCAAGAAGGCAGCTCTGAGCGTGGGCTATAAGGAAAGCACCGCCGCACAGATGGGCTTCCTTCTTAAGGATGACCCCATTGTAAAGGAGACATTTAAGGAGCTGGGGGAGATATTCTCCCTCAGCGGCCTTGATGATGTTAATCAGGATGAAATAGGAAAAGACATTGCAGATATAAACGAGGTATTGCAAACTGCCACGCGCATAATTCGTCGGAAGGAAACGGAAGATGTCGTAATAAAACCAAAATCAAAGGTAAATCCTGACGGCGCTGTAACTGATGGGGAATATGAAATCCTGGCGGCAAGACCGAAGCTAAAAGATGTAAATGACGCAATGAAAATACTTATGTCCTACTACTCCGCTGTAGGTGATTCGGGCGATGAAAAGGAATGCGGAGTGGTTATTATGCCCGAAGTTAAAACAATTGATAATCGATAATCGACAATGACGAGAAAGGAACGAGTAAAAATGGCAAATTCAACAACTAAGACAACAACAGCCCCCAAGGCAAGGGTAAACAAGAAGGACAAGGAGAAGGTACTTGTTATAGTTCCCAAGCCCCACAATGTAACAGGCGATACAGAAACAGTCGTATCTGTAAATGGCGAGATGTATCAGATTATGTATGACCGCCCTGTATCTGTTCCCCGAAATGTAGCCGAGGTAATTGAGCAGTCACAGTCCCTTCGTGCAAAAATTTTACAGGAAACAGAAGCGGGAATACTAAAGGCAGGTAAGGCCGCACTTGCTGAGCTGTAATCCCCTGCAGAAAGGAGTATGTAAATGGGACAAAGAGACTTAAGGGGAATAGAGGCAACGGATAGCATAATATCAAGTGCTTTTATTGACCGCGCCCTTGATGCATATCGAAAATACAGAGCTGACAAAGAGGAGCTTCTTAACAGAATAGCGGACAATGAGACTTATTATAAGAGCTGTTATAAAAAAACTATGCAGATTCTTCAGAAAGAGCTCAATGCCAGCACAAGCTTTATCCTGTCTGCAATTGAAAATGTTTGTGCCGATGCCTCTGAGAGCTTCCCAGAAGCAAACATATTAGAACGTGACCCTGACGGCGAGAGTGCAGCGGATGCGTTAAGAAAGGTTATCCCTGTTATTTTGGAATATTGTAATTTCAAAAGGATATACAAGGATAACACGAGGGGTAAATGTAAATACGGCACAGCTATTTATGGAGTATTTTTTAACAATGTAACAAACGATATAGATATTCGTTCTGTTGCTATACAGGATATTGATGTAGATATGGGGCTTGAGGATATACAGGACAGTGAATTTTTATTCTCAACTGCAGTTGTGCCCAACAGTTACTTGAGGGAAAACTATCCTGAGCACGCAGGAATATTTATAGGAGATGTATCAGCCGAGGGAACGGACCGCACCGCGCGAGAGTTCAAAGACCATTCTGCTGTCATAGATTGCTATTACAAAAAGCCGCGTAAAGGCGGTGGGGTAAATGTACACCTTATGAAGGTGTGCCACGACCAGTTGCTATATGCAACAGAGGATGATGAAAATTTCAAGGGCGGTATGTATGATCACGGAAAATATCCGTTTGTATTAGATGTTATGTATCCTGAGGAGAATTCTCCTTTCGGTTTCGGGTTGATTGATATAGGCAAAAGCACACAGCTCACTATAGACAAGCTTGACGGTGCTATTATTGAAAATGTATTGTGTCAGACAAAACCCCGCTATCTTGCAAAACGCAATTCAGGGCTTGACGAGAATGCCTTCGCAGACTTCAACAGGCAGATAATTACATACGAAGGTGAAGGCGATGCAATAAAAGCTATACAGTCAACTGTTCTTAGCGGTGATGTAATAACTCACAGAGAGAATAAGAAGGACGAGCTTAAGGAATTATTGGCAAACCGTGATTTCCAGCAGGGTGCAACATCGGGCGGAGTAACGGCGGCGAGTGCTATTGAGGCGCTGCAGCAGTCGGGTGAAAAGCGTGCGAGAAGTATGATTTCCGACAGCTACGATGCATTCCGTGAAATCATAAAGCTGATATTGGAAGATGTCCGTCAGTTCTATACTGATAAAAGATGCTTCCGAACAACGGACGACAACGGAAACAAGACCTTTATTGAGTTTTCCTGTGAGCAAATGCAAAAGACGGTAGAGACAGAGGGGGAAAATGGCGAGCTTGTAAGGAAGCACATTCCTCTTGAGTTTGACATATCCGTATCTGCACAGAGAGAGAACCCCTACACAAGGGAAATGCTCAATAATACTCTGTTAACCTTGTGGCAATCGAACCTGTTAGATGAGCAGAATCTTGAATATGCATTGATAGTTCTGGAAAATATGTCCTTTGATGGCAAGGATAAGCTTGTTAATGCGATGCGTGACAAGCTTGACAATATAAAAAAACAGCAGACTGCCGCACCGTCCGCACCCCAGGGTGGAACAGGCGCCAATGCGATACCTCAAACCCCTATTGACATGGCAGGCGGCAGTGAGATTATATCACCCCAGGTTGCCTCGGCACAGGCGATAGAGCAAATGCCTGTACCCATTGCAGACCCAACAATGAAAGGTCTGTCCGTCTAAAAATAGTCCGGTGGACCATTTTTAGGACAGATGAGGTGCGACAGCACCGAGCCATAAAAAGAAACGCATAGCGTTTCTACAGAAAGGAAGTGTTATAAATGAGTGAAATAAAAGTAAATTCCGAGAACTTTGTTGACTACGGTGAGGGCGTAAGTGGAGACGAAATCCGATTTCGACAGATGCGCGAGCTTATAAAGGCAGAGGTTGTAGCTCACTACGAAAAGCTTCTGAACGCACATAAGGCTCTTGTTTCCGAACAGGTCTCAAAGCACGAGAAGACAATTGCAGAAGAGCTTGCTACGATTTCGCAGACGGCAGAGCGTTCATACGTTTTGTCCTCCGATGCACTCAGTGATGCGGGAGAAGCTAAAGAGAGAGTGGAAATGCTCTCTGAAACTAAAATGGATGGGTATACTGTGCTTGCCTCTGACTCCGATTTGGATAATCTCGAAGATGGGTGGTATCATCTGCCCGATGGTCATAACAGTTTTGGTGAAGTATTAGGGCATAACTACCCACATACTCTATACCAAACAGCTTCAAGAACAAATGATGACGAATATACACTACAGATTGCAATGTGTGCTAAATCAATAATGTGGAGAGGTTCTCCCGATTTTCCGTCATCGACATGGAAAAAAATAACACTTGAGGTCATAGACAATCTTGAAACGGCAGATAGCAAAAAACCCTTATCGGCAAACCAAGGTAAAGTATTACACGCCCTGATAGACGGTGTAGATGGGCGGGTAAATGACGCTATTGCTTTTACCCAAACTGTTGAAGCGGACATGGTGAGGAGCTTAAAGACTAAAGCAAATGCAAAAGTATGGGAAACAATTTCAACTATTACAGTTGAACCTGATATTGATGGCAATTTACCTAATGCTGTTACTATATCGCTTGATAGTAATGGTGAGACATTTAATCTTGATAGCTTTGAAGTAAGTTGTAAATTAGGAGTTTCCGCAACTACTAATCTTGTTGTTCGTGTTAATGATAATGTGCCGATTTGGGGAAATAGTAAACCAAGCTCATTATCATCAAGTCTTCGTAATTGGTTATTTAGATTTGATAAAATGGGAGAAAGCACAGGCGGATTATTTAGTGGTGCAGCAACAACGATTGCTGCCACGTCAAGTTATCATAATACAAATAATTTCGACATAATTGGTGCGGTTGTACCAAACTTTGGCAATACTACGGCAGTAACTATTGCGTGTCAAGCTTCAAGCGCTACATTTGTTGACGGTACAACTTTTACATTAAAGGGGGTAAGGGCATGAAAATATTAGAAAATGGAATATATAGAGATGCTACTGCCGAAGAAATAGCAATGTGTAATATTCCGACATACAAGGAACGCATCATTGATAGAATAAGAGAATCATATTCAATTGACGATGAACTTGCAATACTCCGCCAACGCGACACAAAACCTGAAGAGTTTAAAGAGTATAATTCATTCGTTGAAGCGATTAAGGCAGAGGAGAAAGGAAGTGAAACAAAATGACAGTTAAAGGAGTGATATTTACAGTGGCAGGTGGACTTATATCAGCATTAACAACCCTTGTAGGCGGATGGGATGCGGGACTTATTACATTATGTATAGTAATGGCAGTTGATTATATTACAGGAATAATTGTTGCAGGCGTGTTCCATAAATCAAAAAAGACCGATAGCGGCGGTCTTAACAGTCATATAGGTTGGCAGGGTATATGTCGTAAGGGCGTAACATTTTTAATTGTGATTATAGCGTGTCGCCTTGACGGACTTATAGGTGCGACCTACATAAGAGACACTGTAGTTATTGCATTTATTCTCAATGAGATATTAAGCGTGCTTGAAAATGCGGGACTTATGGGGCTACCTATTCCTGAGGCTTTGATGAAGGGAATAGATATTCTTAAAAGCAAAATAGGAGAACATCTGTAATGAATGTAATATGGAAACCTCAGCCCAAACAGGCGGAGTTTATGTCCCGTCCTGAATATGAGGTTTTGTATGGCGGTGCCGCGGGTGGCGGAAAGAGTGATGCCATAATTGCCGAAGCGTTAAGGCAGGTGGACAATCCTAACTATAGGGCAATTATATTCCGTAAGACTTACCCTCAATGTCGAGAACTTATCCTTAAATCATTGAGAATATATTCCAAGGCATATCCCAAGGCAAAGTATAACGGCTCAGAGCATTCATGGACATTTCCAAGCGGTGCCAAAATCTACTTTGGTTCAATGCCTAATTCAACAAGCTACACCAACTATCAGGGCTTGTCCTATTCATATATAGCCTTTGATGAGCTTACCCACTTTACGCAAGAGGAATATGAATACTTAATATCTCGAAACCGTGCCGACGGTGAAGGTCTGCGTGTATATATCCGTGCCACAGCAAACCCCGGCGGAATCGGTCACGGCTGGGTTAAGGAAAGATTTATAACAGCATCGCCCCCAGGCGTACCCTATGAGGTAAAATCTACCGTAACAGACCGTGACGGCAAAAAGCGTGTGGTTTCAAGGTGGAGAGTGTTCATCCCATCAAGCGTCTTTGACAATCAGGCACTTCTTAACAATGATCCTAATTATATTTCAAACCTTGCCCTCTTGCCCGAGGCTCAGAAGAAAGCTCTTTTATACGGTGACTGGGACAGCTACGAGGGACAGGTGTTTACAGAGTTCCGTAACAACCCCGAGGGGTATCAAACTAAAATTGATACTCATGTCATTGACCCATTCCCCATACCATCAGGGTGGCGCAGGTATCGAAGCTTTGACTTTGGATATTCAAAGCCCTATGCAGTACAGTGGTGGGCGGTTGATTATGACGGCAGAGCATATCTATACCGTCAGCTGTACGGCTGTACTGATGTACCAAACCAGGGCACAAAGGAACAGCCTCGGGAAATTGCAAGGAAAATTCGCGAGATAGAGGACGAGCTTGAGCAAGGTAATCACATCACAGGAATAGCAGACCCTGCAATATGGGATGAGAGCCGAGGGCGTGATGGAACGATTATACGAATGTTCGAGGATGAGGGGGTGTACTTTGAAAAGGGCAAGAATGACAGGTTATCAGGTAAAATGCAATGTCATTACAGATTCGCCTTTGATGAAGCAAACCGACCTATGGCGTATATATTCAATACCTGCCGTCCGTTCATAAGGACAATTCCCTCATTGATATATGATAGCCGAAATGTTGAGGACGTTGACTCCTCACAAGAGGACCACGATTATGACGCAATGAGATATTTCTTTATGGCAAACCCGATAGCGTCGCCCAAGCCAAAGGAGTTTAAACCAAAACCCTTTAACCCGCTTGAAAAATAACAGAAAGGAAACTAAAAATATGGATTTACAAGGAAAAGCAAAGACTATCACTCCCAAAAAGAGCGGTACTGCCCTTAAAGATGCAAAGGGAAAAGCCCTTACTGATGCCGTAGCAAAGGGTAAACAGAGCATTTCAAAGGCGCCACAGTCGGCAGTTGTAGAGGCAAGCCCCAATGCGGACAATAAACCCAAGGACTACTCCCCGACACAGACACAAACACAAACGCCGAAAACAGTGCAGACCACAGGCACACCGCCCGAGGGGTATGTCCCTGTCCGTGAAACCCTGAATAAGTACGGAGTAGAGGATGCTCGTATAGGCTGGAATAATGGCAGAGTAACCATTGACGGTCACGATATGATTGAGCCGACGGTGAATATTGACGGCACGACTTATGTATCACCACAGGAAATATACGACCTCACTAATAAAGCATTCGCACTAAAGGGGACTCCCCTTGTGGCGGTAAGTGACTATTTCGCAGGCAAAGGTGTAGCAGATGCTGTTAAATGGGACGATGCGTCAAAAACCGCAACCTACGGCGGACATATAATACCTTACAAGTATAATGCTGATGGCACTGTTTATGCTGCACAGCAAGACCTTGACGATATTTATAATCAGTCTATGGAGTCAAACGAGCTCGCAAGTAATAGACAGCCAATCGAGGCGAGAGATAAAAAGTATGGCAGTATGGAAGAAGAAGCCTTGCGTGACATACTTGACTATGACGAATATAAGTTCAACATTGAAGAAAGTGATACAGGTTACGATTATAAGAAAGCTCTCGAGGATGCGTATAGGAGTATTCTAAATGCAAATAACGCTTCAGAAGGCTCATCGTCTGCCGTAACCGCTATGGGAATTGCAGCAATGAACGAAGCCTTCCGGGAGGCATATTTTGACATCTACGACCGTGACAAGGAGGCTTACGATGATAAGTATGACCGTGAGGTAAAAGACCTTGATATTATCAATGAATTGGCAAATGAGGTATATGACCGAGAGCACACCGCAGGGCGTGATCAGAGAGAGGATACCAATTATGCCAACGAACAAGAGGCCAAGCGTGAGCAGCAGGAGTTCGACAATGACATCACCACAAAGGAAACCAATTCAAAGCTTGAGAGTGCTGCAAAGAATAATATCACAACCGACCTTACTAACGAGGGACTTGTTCTTACTAACGAGGGACTTGTTCTTTCAAATGACAGGACGAGGATTGATAACGAGCAGGCATTGAAGACAAACGCCATGAACGAAGCGCAGACAAGGGGATTCTGGGTACAGTCGGACGAGACATTTTTCCCATGGCTTGTTGACTACCGTATAGTTGATGAATCAGGCAAGATTACAGGCTATTCAATAGACCCGTGGGCGGGTGCAGAAGCTTATGAGAAAGATATTGCACAGGTGGGCTACAATGCTAAGCTGGGCAAGTTTTAAGGAGTGAGCAAAAATGAGAATAAATCAGGTATTAGAGAGAGTATATGACCGCTACCCTAATGAGTATAAGCCCTATGATATATACTTATGGTGTGATGAGGTATCGGCAATGCTCACTCAAGAGGACAGAATGACCTACCATGAGAGAACACTTCCGGTATCCTCTGTCGGAGTTGTGGCATTACCTGCAGGCGTTACGGTTGATTATATCGTAGAGGTAGAGTATAACGGCACTATTCTTAACAGGAAAGATATTACCGCCTTCGGTAAGCACACCTTGAATATCAAAGGATTTAACGCAACAGTAACCCCCATTGATAAAGTAGCGTCGGGTGAGGTCAGAGTAATATATCAGGTGCCGTTTACTCCCATAAGACTACCCAAGTATAGAGGCGCAGCAGATGTAACAAAGGCAGACGGCAGAACTGCAATAGCTATTACAGGGAGCGGTTTTTTTTCTAATGACTTAATCAACATTATACAGGGTGATAATGCCATTACAGTCCTTCCTGTAATTTCTATTGATTACGATGCAGAAAAGGATAAATATATTCTGACCTTTGCCGAGGACCTTGATATTACAACAGGAGAAGTAGAAATACTCCGCACAATAACGGACTCAACGGTCTGTGATGCACCATTTGACACAATGTATATAGATTACTGCCTTGCTCAAATTCAGCGTTTGCAGGGAGATATGACGGCATATAACCAATGTATGCAAATGTTCAACTCACGGTACAGCGCATACCTTAAATGGTTAGCTCCGAGAACAGCGCAGAGAACAACAAAACTCAGGAATTGGTGGTGATAATATGCAGATAGAAACATATCAGAACAGCGAAAATATCGGCCAGAGCATATACACGTTTAACGGACTTAATCGAACACGTCGGGGAGCGGTTACGGAATTTCTTGACATGAATAATATGTCATCGAAGGAATACCCCTGCGCCTCGTCCCGCGGTAAGCGCAAGGCAGTGGCAGAACTCCCTCTAAATATCCAATGCTCAGGTGCACCGGATGATGCACCTGAGGGATTTACAGGAATTGCGGGGGACAAATTCTATTATAATGGCGCTGTTAAATCTGAGTATACCCCATATTTTTTCACATCCACAACATACAGCACAATCCTTACACTCCCGACAGGGTGCGAGTGGGACATAACAAGAATTGGTAAACGGTATGTAATGAACGGGTATAACAGAGAGAAAAAAAGAAGCTATTTGTACTACTATGATCCTGTCGCTGACGAGTTCGGATATGGCGGTGATGTGTTGGAAAATATCGTTGTGCATTATAACCACATAATCGATGAACCGAGTGGCTCATCCGATTACGAGCTTATTATTCCTTCGTCGGAAATATTGGAGGTTATGAGTAAGGGTGCAAGCGAGGAAGCGAAGGAAAGCATAGCTCTTACAAAGAGTCTGTACACACCGCACCCTTCCAATGCGGGTTACAATGTATGGGAAAAGTTTTTCTCAATCGACGATGAGATACGAACAGAGGGTTTTGGCAAACCGTGTTACGCGCCGTCACAAGATGTATGGCTTGAATTTCCAACATCCTCTCCAAGTATGAACTCTGTAGACCTTGACAACTACGAGGGTTATAGAATATCGGACTCATCTCGTTGCCATTTCATCGTAACGGGATTTTCAACCATGGGGCAAGGCACCGACCATATGAGCAGGATGACTATATCTATACGTAACAATGACAATAAAGGCATCGAATGTGGCGAACATTTATCCCCCAGCGGATATGGAGATTTGTACACATACGGCGTTACCATTAGCAAGAAGCAGCCTACATTTACTCATATCGGCTCTCACCATAACCGCCTATGGGGAACAACCCCGACAGGCGCAAAAGTATATGCTTCAGCCTCGGACGATATATTTGACATTGGAAACCTTGCATTGAGTAAGATGTACTCGTCGTTTGTATCGTCGCAAACAGCCTCAGTTTTTACAGGAATGAGTGCATATAACGGTGATATGTTGGCATTCAAAGAGGATAGCATCACAGTTGTTATGGGTACTAATGCCGCTAACTACACCGCTTCAACCCTTGAGGGCGTAGGTTGTATTGACGGTCGGAGCATTGTTGCCACCCCTGGCGGAATTATATTTTTGTCCCGAAAAGGCTTCTATATCTATACAGGAAGCTATCCATACAAAATAAGCGACAGCCTTAACACTATCTACACAAGTGCGACGGCAGGGTATAACGGTGATTATTATATTGCTTCTGCCGTGAAAGAGGACGGCACGTGTGAACTGCTATGGTACGACACTAAACGGAATATATGGCATAAAGAGGACAACCTCAAAGCAACAGGGATATACACCTACGGAGCTAAGACATACATAACAGACGATAGTACGCTCTGGGAATGTGACAGTGACGAGGGCGATACTGTTGAGTGGGACATGACATCAGTTGTGCTGAGAAACAACACCCTTGACAACAAGGCATTGACCGAGATATGGATATTGGCAGAGGTTAGTCCCAATTCGATGTTCAAGGTATGGACAAAGGCGGATGCTGACGAATGGCGATGCCATAGCGCATTTACGGAAACAGGGCTTCATTTGTTCCGTTGCCCGATTAAGGGACAGCCTGCTACAAGCTATCAGTACAAGGTTAGCGGACAAGGCAAGGTTGTCATCTACGAAATAGAGATAGTACGAGATGCCACAGAGGGCAGACGGCACAAGGAACGAGAGGGAACGGACACACCCAACCGCCCGACCTCATCCTTTATCCGATACTAAGGGGGCGAGAGTATGTTATTACCAATAATGGGACCGCCCCCACTAACGGGGGATGATAAAAAAGACATAGAGAGCCTTCACCGTTACACTACGGACACGGTGAGCCGTTTAATGCTGATACTCCGTAACATCGACGGCGACAATATAACCACTGTCCCCTCAAGTAAACTAACAGGGACTATTCCGACAGAACTATTACCGACAACAGAAACCACCGCAGAGGAAGGAGACACATAATGAATATCATTAAACACAATCTGAAATGGAGAAGCGGACTATCCAAAAGAGCGACAACAAGCTTGATAGTACTCCACCACGCCGCCGCTAAGAACTGCACCGTTGAGGACATTGACCGTTGGCACAAGGGCAACGGCTGGAGTGGTATTGGCTACCATTTCCTTGTAAGAAAAGACGGCACCGTCCACGAGGGCAGACCGATATGGTCAGTGGGAGCACACGCAGAGGGCAGAAATTCAAACAGTATCGGCGTTTGTTCTGAGGGAAACCTTGACGATGAGAAGTTAACCGCCGAGCAGTTAAAGAGCCTTAGAGAGCTTTTATGCTATCTTAAAAAGCTATATCCCAACGCAACCATAAAAGGACATAGGGAAGTAGGTGCGACAGGTTGCCCTGGCAAGAGATACCCTCTTGCAGAACTAAAGGAATTTTGGAACAACCCAACGGAAGAAAGAGAGGAACTTGATATGACACAGTATGAGGAATTAAAAAAAGAGATTGCCGAACTTAAAGCCAAGACAGGCTACTATAACTACATAGACAACAATATGAATGAGGCATATAAACCTACTATTCAGAAGCTTGTCAATGCAGGTAAGCTTCAGGGCAACGAAAAGGGCGAGCTAATGCTTACCACGGATATGATGAGGATATTAACCATCCTTGACCGCTGCGGTGTATTGGATTAAAAAATAAATCAAGAAAAATCAAGAATTATCAAGGTTGTCAAATATTAGTCAGATGTAAAATGCGTGGCATTACAAGGCGTTTTCAATAGGGTTCAAATCTCTCCTTCTCCGCCAATCATTCAATACTCTAGTTTGCGAGACAGAAGTATTGAACAATCAGAGATGAGAACATTGTTTAGGTTTAAACTAAGCAATGTTCTCTTTTTTTACGCCTGTTTCTTCGTCCTGTAACAAGTCGCCAATAAATCGGTATCTTATATCTATTGATTGTTCCCACTTTCCATTCACCTTTTGACGATCGGAAACTGTTATGCTTTCTATAAGCTCACACACAATAGCTCGTGTTAAGGTTTCGATGTTTGTGAAATCAGAGATAAGACTTAACCATTCATTAACTTCATCTGTCGCTGTACTTATCTGTTCAAGTTCATCATGAAGTTGTGGAATTTGAGTTTCAAGTTCGCTTTGTTCTTTTAAGAAATCTTCCATCATTGACTTAAACACTTCTTCGGGTAAATTACCGCTACATTTATCAATATAGAGGTTTTTGATGGTAGTCTTGATTACTGCAAGTCTGTTTTCAGCATTA
>JAZOBR010000042.1:0-3216 GCA_045596105.1 Candidatus Ornithomonoglobus sp. | reverse complement strand
CCCATGCTGCAAAGCACATGAAAATGAGTGGTGTGGGCATCAGAGTATTTTTAGACCAGTGGCTTATAGATAAGTTCTATGGTGATAAAATAGACAAGGACAAGCTTAATGACATTCTGGCTAAATGTAATTTGCTTGAATTTGACAAAAATGCACGAGAGCTTATAGGGTATTGGTTTGAGGGTAAGCCCCCTGAAAATCCTGAGAAGATATACGCCATGGCGGATTATGTGGTAAGAAGCGGATGGGTAGGCACTGAGGAGCTGTTCAAGGCAACGGCAGTTGCGGAGAACGCAGGTGTGACATCATCTAAAAAGGTGGCAAAATTAAAGATGTGCCTTGACATTATCTTTTCACCCTATGATACGATGGTTGCACGCTACCCAATACTTAAGAAGCATAAATGGCTCACTCCGTTTTGCAGAATTCATCGTGCCTTTAGTGCAATATTCTTTAAGCGTGACTTAATTAAGAATGTAACATCAAAGCACGATGATGCAGATATGGATTTTGGAAAGAAAATAGTAAAATTCAAAAAGTCAATAGGACTGTAAGGAGAAAAAATGAATATTTTAGTTACAGGTGCAAAGGGCTTCGTAGGAAAAAATCTCGTTGCCACACTAAATAATGTTAAAAGCGGCAAGGACAAGACACGAGGTATCGATGGGGACATAAGCATATTTGAATATGATATTGACACCCCCGAGGAGATGCTGAATGTTTATACAAAGGAATGTGACTTTGTATTTCATCTTGCAGGGGTAAACCGTCCCAGGGATGAGAAGGAATTTATGGAGGGTAACTTTGGCTTCACATCGGTTTTACTTGATAAGCTAAAGGCAAACGACAATAAATCACCCATACTTATCACCTCATCTATTCAGGCGGCCCTTGATAATCCCTATGGTATAAGTAAAAAAGCAGGGGAAGACTTGATTTTTAAATACGGTGCTGAGAATGGTGTTAAAACCATAGTTTATCGCTTACCTAACGTGTTTGGTAAATGGTGCAGGCCAAACTATAATAGTGCCGTTGCAACCTTCTGCTATAATATAGCTCACGACCTGCCTATAACGGTCAATGACCCTGAGCATATGATGACATTGGTTTATATAGATGATGTGGTAGATGAGCTCTTGAGGGCACTATGTGGCAAGGAAACCATGGAGGGTGACTTCTGCAAGGTGCCTGTCGAACACAAAATTACCCTGGGTGGCATAACGGAGCTATTATATAGCTACAAGGAGAGCCGTAACAATCTGATGGTGCCGGAGGTAGGAGAGGGTACCTTCTCAAAGAAGCTGTATTCAACCTATCTTTCATATTTGGAGCCTGATGATTTTTCGTACAAGGTAAAAATGAATTGCGATGCAAGGGGTAGCTTTACAGAAATATTAAGAACTGCCAATAGCGGTCAGTTCAGCGTAAACGTATCCAAGCCCGGTATTACAAAGGGTCAGCACTGGCATCATACGAAGAATGAAAAGTTTGTGGTTGTAAAAGGACATGGACTTATTCAGTTGAGAAAAATCGGCTCAGATGAAATAGTAAATTACGAGGTAAACGGGGATGAAATCACAGTTGTTGATATGATTCCCGGCTATACGCATAATATAATAAACCTATCGGAAACAGAGGAGCTTGTAACATTTATGTGGTGTAACGAGTGCTTTAATCCTGATAAACCCGATACATATTTTGAGGAGGTCTGAAAAATGGCTAAACTAAAGTTAATGACAATCATAGGAACTCGTCCCGAGATTATAAGACTGAGTGCTTGTATAAAGGCGTGTGACAAGTATTTCGACCAGATTCTTGTGCATACAGGACAGAACTACGACTATACACTAAATCAGGTGTTCTTTGATGATTTAGGCTTGCGTGAGCCTGATTATTACCTTGATGCGGTAGGCAAGGACCTGGGCGAAACAATGGGCAACATCATTGCTAAATCCTATGAGCTTATGGTTAAGGAAAAGCCTGATGCAGTATTTGTGTTGGGCGACACAAACTCCTGCCTGTCAGTAATCGGTGCAAAGAGATTGCATATCCCCATATTCCATATGGAGGCAGGTAACCGTTGCTTTGACGAGTGTCTGCCTGAGGAAACAAACCGCAGAATAGTAGATATTATTTCTGATGTTAATCTGTGCTACAGTGAGCATGCGCGCCGTTATCTTAATGCCTCAAGCGTGGCAAAGGAGAGAACATATGTGGTAGGCTCACCTATGGCGGAGGTCCTTCATAGCAATTTTGATGCAATCAAGGCAAGTGACATCCTTTCAAGATTGGGTCTGGAAAAGGGCAGGTATATCCTTCTGTCAGCCCATCGTGAGGAGAATATAGACACAGAAAAGAACTTCTTTAACCTTATGAATTCGGTAAACGCTATGGCAGAGAAGTACGATATGCCGATATTATATTCATGCCATCCCCGTTCAAAGAAGTTTATTGAAGCTCGTGGGTTTAAGTTTGATAAGAGAGTTATTCAGCATGAGCCTCTTGGCTTCCACGACTATAATCACCTGCAGATGAACGCATTTTGTGTTGTATCAGACAGCGGTACTCTACCTGAGGAGAGTAGCTTCTTCCTATCGGTTGGAAATCCGATTCCTGCGGTTTGTATAAGAACAAGCACAGAGCGTCCCGAGGCACTTGACAAGGGTAATTTCATCCTTGCAGGTATCGAGGGTGAGCAGGTTTTACAGGCAGTTGATGTGGCAGTTGAAATGAACAAGAATGGTGATTTGGGCATTCCTGTACCAAATTATACAGATGAAAATGTATCAACAAAGGTAGTTAAGATTATACAGAGCTACACAGGTGTTGTGAACAAAATGGTCTGGAGAAAGGATTGATAAAAAAGCCGTTGCGAATGGTAGGTGTCCCAAAAGACACCTACCGAATAACAAAAAATCCGCACATTCCTTCAAATCAAGGAGTTGTGCGGATTTTGTTATATGTTGATTTCATCAACTCGATATATTTATCTTGCAAAATTTTGATATAATATGCCCAAAAACTCGCTTGGCGAATCCAAATATATCGAATTGCAAAGCAATGGCTTTTTGTGTGCAAATAATACAAAAATCAACAATATATTAGTGCAAAATAACGAATAACTAATTGTTTATTAGGGATTATTTGTGGTATATATATAGTATTAACAAGAGTTGTAAGGCTCATAAAGGAGGAGAAAGATATGGACAGCATACG
>JAZOBR010000041.1:0-3272 GCA_045596105.1 Candidatus Ornithomonoglobus sp. | reverse complement strand
AAATCTTCATCTCTGATGTTGCAATCATATTGATGTTGATTCTTGCATCTGAAAGAGCCTCAAATACCTTTGCAGCAACACCTGCATTGTTAATCATACCTGCACCGATAACTGACACCTTTGAAATATCTCTTGTTGAGCTAATCTCACGAGCCTTGATAATTTCCTTGTTATCCTCAAGAAGCTTCAATGTAGCATCAAGGTCACCCTCTGAAACTGTAAAGCTGATATCCTTTGACTTACCGTCACCGATTGACTGAATAATAAGGTCAACGCTGATACCTGCCTTTGCAATCAACTCAAATACCTGGAATGCCTTACCCGGTGCATCCTCTACGCCGCAAAGCGCTACTCTTGCGCAATCATTATCTCTGGCTACGCCTCTAACAACCATTTTCTCCACTAGTGAGCCCTCCTTTACATATGTTCCCTCAGTATTGTTAAGACTTGAACGAACACTCATCTTTACATTATATTTTTTAGCCATTTCTACGCTTCTGTTGTGAAGTACGTTTGCACCTGCTGATGCAAGCTCCAACATTTCATCATATGAGATTTCGTCAAGCTTGTATGCTGTGGGACAAATTCTCGGGTCTGTTGTAAATACACCATCAACGTCTGTGTAAATCTCACACAAGTCGGCGTGAAGACCTGCAGCCAAAGCTACGGCTGATGTGTCTGAACCGCCGCGGCCAAGAGTGGTAATATCATCATACTTGTTAATACCCTGGAAGCCCGCAACGATAATAATTCTTCTTGCATCAAGCTCACGATGGAGTCTTTCGGTTTCAATTCTCTTGATTCTTGCAACGCCATACTTTGAATCAGTAATAAGACCTGCCTGCCAGCCTGTTAATGATGTTACGGGACAACCCAGCTTTTCAATCGCCATTGCAAGCAATGAAATTGAAATCTGCTCCCCTGTTGAAAGCAACATATCCATCTCACGCTTTGAAGGATTGGGGTTAATCTCCTTTGCCTTCTCAATAAGGTCGTCCGTCGTGTCACCCTGTGCTGATACAACAACCACTACGTTGTTACCCTCCTTGTAAAGGTCAGTCACGCGTCTTGCGACATTCATCACTCTCTCGGCATCTCTTACTGATGTACCGCCATATTTCTGTACAATAAGTGCCATATTATCATATCCTTTCTTTTCTGTTAATTTCAGCAACCACCGAACCAACATTATCACATTCTAATATAATGCATCTCCATTTGTGTGCATTATCGCGGAAAAACTGTTCCATTTTTCCTTTGAAGGTGAGGTCATCACCATCAATAATCGACATCACCGTAGGACCAGAGCCACTTAGGTACGTCGCATAAGCCCCACATTCATATGTCATATCAAATATATCATCATAGCCCGTAATATAGTGCTTTCTATAAGGCTGATGAAGCATATCACCAACTCCGTAGCGCAGGTTTTTAAAATCACCCTCCACCAAGGATGAATAGAACATCAATGCCTTTGAAATATTCCCAACCGCTGATTGAAACTCTACAGTGTCGGGTAACACTCCCCTTGACTTTCTCGTTGCAAAGAAGAAATCGGGAATCATAACGGCAAATTTTATTTTGTGGCAAAGCTTTGTGCTTTTTACCACCGTCTTGCCATCCACCCTTGCTGACACACATAATCCGCCATACATAGCAGGTGCTACATTATCAGGATGTCCTTCCATCTCTGTTGCCAAATCAAGGATTTGAGGATACGTCAGCCTGCGTCCTGACAGGACGTTTGCCGCAAGCATACCGCCTATGATACAGGCACTTGATGAGCCAAGACCGCGCGTCATAGGAATTTTACTGTCCTGCATTATCTTAATTCCCTGAGGCTTGTATTCTACTTTTTTAAAAACCCTGTCCATAGCGCGATACACAAGGTTTGTTTCATCATTATGCACCACACCGCCGCCGGATTTCGTTATTATCTCTAAACCACCTGATGTTTCTTCCGCCTCAATTACCGAATACAGGTTAAGGGCAATCCCTAAGGTGTCAAACCCTGCTCCCATATTGGCACTTGACGCTGGAACTCTGACTCGTACCATCAATCAAGAACCCTGATAGCTGATGCTACATCGCCAAGCTCGGCAACCTTCTTGTCTAATTCCTCGGCGTTAAGAGGTTCTGTAATAGTATATTCACCATTATTAAATCTTGCTAAGTATCTAAATTTCTTTTCACTGATGTCACCCATGATATCACCCTCAGGCTTAACCCAACCGATGATATGACGCCGATCTGCATGGATGACTGAGTCTACCATATCTGCAACTACTGCAGAAGCTGTGGGAAGCTTACCTGCACCTGCACCGTAGAACATTACATCGCCAACCGCATCACCTGTTACCATAACACCATTGAATACATCATTTATGCCCGACAGCATATTCTCGTTCTTGATAAACATAGGTGCTACACTTGCGTATACCTTACCATCGAAGAACTCTGAATAACCAATTAACTTGATTACTCCGCCTGCATTCTCTGCAGCCTTAACATCCTCAAGTGTTATATCGACAATGCCCTTTGTGGGGATTCTCTCTGAGTCTACCTCAAAGCCTGATGCAAGAGATGACAAGATAGCAATCTTACGGCACGCATCGTGTCCCTCAATATCTGCGGCAGGGTTACGTTCTGCATAGCCCTTTGCCTGTGCATCCGCCAAAGCATCCTCAAAGCTCTTGCCCTGAGTGAACATCTGATACAGGATATAGTTTGTTGTACCGTTTAGGATACCTGCAATTCTTGTAATATTGTTTGCAGCAAGACAACGGTTAAGGGGACGGATTACGGGAATACCGCCGCCTACGCTTGCCTCGAACATATAGTTTACATTATTTTCCAAAGCAATTGTCAACAGCTCTGTTCCGTATGTAGCAACAAGCTCCTTATTTGAAGTTACCACACTCTTTCCCTTCAGCAACATTGACTTTGTGAATTCGTATGCAGGATGAAGTCCACCCATTACCTCACAAACTACCGATACCTCAGGGTCATTTACAATATCATTTACATCCTTTGTAAATAAATGGCTATCGGGGTGGTCGTTAAAATCTCGAATGTCAAGTATATACTTTAACTCCATTTCTTCCCCTGCATTTTTTGCAACTCTTGATGCATTTGTTTTAATGATTTCATAGACTCCGCTTCCAACTGTACCGAAGCCCATAATTGCAATCTTTGCCATATATATATCCCCTCCAAACTGCTATTTTTATATAAAATAATCTGTATTTATGTTAATAATAAGTAGAATTATA
>JAZOBR010000040.1:0-14517 GCA_045596105.1 Candidatus Ornithomonoglobus sp. | reverse complement strand
AACCGTACCTGTGAACAGATTGTTTTCCTGCAATACAAGTCCAAGAGACCGACGCAGGTCACTCTTTTTGATTTTCTTTATGTTAATTCCGTCATAACGGATTTTTCCGTCCTCAATGTCATAGAAACGGTTGACAAGATTGGTAATCGTGGTCTTTCCTGCACCCGTTGCTCCTACGAAGGCTACCTTCTGTCCCGGCTCGGCATATACCGACACATCCTTCAAAATCTGCTTGCCTTCCACATAGGAGAAGTTGACATTTGTCATTCGTACATCACCGCGAAGCAGGGTATAGGTAACTCTACCATCCTTTCTATGGGGGTGTCTCCATGCCCATATACCTGTCTTTCTGTCACTCTCCACAACATTGCCGTCCTTGTCATACTCGGCATTTACAAGAGTTACATAGCCCTCGTCGATCTCCGGCTCAGCATCAATCAGGGCATAGATTCTTTCAGCACCTGCGACTGCCATGGCAATGGAGTTAATCTGCTGAGATACCTGGTTAATGTTGCCTGTAAACTGCTTTGTCATATTCAAAAACGGAATGATAACATCAATTGAAAGCACGCCGATGCTTCCTGCAATCAGAGTCGCTATGCCGATGTTCGGCACCTTGGCAAGAAGCAACAAACCTCCCACCGTCGCAATCAACACATATAAGATGTTACCAACATTATTGTTGATAGGTCCTAAAATGTTGGCATAGGCGTGAGCCTTGAAGCTGTCGGAGCATAGCTCGTCATTGATTTTCTCAAATTCCTCGGTACACTCACCCTCGCGGTTAAAGACCTTAACCACCTTCTGCCCATTCATCATCTCCTGAATATAGCCCTCTGCCTTACCAAGTGATCCCTGTTGACGCCTGAAATACTTTGATGATCCTGAGCCAACCTTCTTTGTAACCTTCATCATCGCAAAGACACCCACCGCTACCATCAAGGTCATCCATACACTGTAGTAAAGCATTATGCTTGTAACCGAAATCAGGATTACTCCTGCTCGCAGGATAACGGGAAGTGACTGCGAAATAAGCTGACGCAATACGTCGATGTCGTTTGTGTATCGGCTCATTATGTCACCATGCTTGTTGGTGTCAAAATAGCTGATTGGCAAGTCCTGCATTTTCCTAAACATTTCACAACGCATCTTGCTTAAATAACCCTGGGTGATGATTGCAGTAAGCTGAGTATATGCGGTAATTGATGCCAGAGATATGACATACATAGATGCCAATATTGCCACCTTAGGCAAAATCACACCTGCCGCAGTTGACCAATCGCCCGAGTCCATAAATGTAACAATGTCTGCCAATATCTGTTGCTGGAATACTGCAGGTGCCGCCGCGGTTATGGATGATATTACCGTACATACAATTACTACAATAAGCATTTTGGGGTATGCCTTGAACAGAGATTTCAAAACTCTCTTTATGGAGGAAAAATCCTTTACCTTTGGCGGTGCGCCCTGGGGCCCACGCCTGTTGGGGCCTATGGGAGGGATTCTGTTATTGCTCATCCTCATTACCCCCTATCTGCTCCTCGTAAATTTCGCGGTACATCTCACAGCTTTCCATAAGCTCACTATGTGTACCCACTGCGCGAATTCTGCCGCCCTCGGCAACAATAATCATATCCGCATCCATTACGGATGAAATTCTCTGAGCTATTATAAGCTTTGTAGTGTCGGGAATATACTTCTTGAAGCCTCGGCGGATAAGTGCATCCGTCTTTGTATCAACGGCACTTGTCGAATCATCCAATATAAGCACCTTCGGTTTCTTTAACAATGCACGGGCAATACAAAGTCTCTGTTTTTGTCCGCCCGATACATTGGTACCGCCCTGCTCAATATAGGTGTCATAGCCATCGGGGAGCTTTTTAATAAACTCTTCTGCCTGTGCTAACTGACACGCTTCAATTATCTCTTCATCGGTTGCCGACTCATTCCCCCAACGCAGGTTTTCCTTGATGGTCCCTGAGAAAAGCTGATTTTTCTGCAATACCATAGCAACACTGTCACGAAGAGTCTCAACATCATACTCCCTGACATTTCTTCCGCCTACCAGCACCTCACCCGAGGTTGCATCATAAAGTCTCGGAATAAGCTGAACAAAGGTTGACTTACTTGAGCCTGTACCACCTACGATACCTACCGTCATGCCCGATTCGATTTTCAGGCTGACATCCGATAGAGCATACAGCTCCGACTCCTCGGTGTAGCTGAAGCTTACATCCTTAAACTCAATCGAGCCGTCCTTAACCTCCTTCACAGGGTTTTCGGGGTTGGTGATTGTCGGCTCCTCATCAAGGACCTCAACAATACGCTTCATTGACTCAATTGACATTGACAGCATAACATATATCATCGATACCATCATAAGTGACATAAGTATCTGCATACCATAGGTGAGGGTTGCAGATATTTGTCCTACATCAAGGTCAAGACCTTGGCTTGAAATTACCATATATGAGCCAAAGGACAGGGTAAACACCATTATGATATACAGGCAAAGCTGCATAATGGGTTGGTTGAAAGCAACTATTCTTTCTGCCTTTGTAAAATCAACGCAAATATCCTCTGCCGCGGTCTGGAACTTTTCCTTCTCATACTCCTCTCGGGTAAAGCCCTTTACCACACGCATACCGCGAACATTCTCCTCGATGGATTCATTCAGCTTGTCGTATTTTTTAAATACTCTCTTAAAGGCGGGCATTGCCTTTCTTGAGACCATATACAATCCCACCAGAATTATAGGCACTGCAATAACAAATACCGTTGCAAGCCTGCCACCCATTATATATGACATAACAACTGAGAAAATGAACATAAATGGTGACCTTATGGCAGTTCGTATTAGCATCATAAAGGACATCTGCACATTGGCAACATCTGTTGTAAGTCGGGTTACCAGGGACGAGGACGAGAACTTATCCACATTATTAAAGGAAAAGCTCTGAATTCTTCTAAACATATCATTACGCAAATTTCTCGCAAAGCCTGCGGATGCCTTTGCACAAGTGTAGCCTGCACCTGCACCGAAGCATAGGGAAAGCAACGCCATAACAACAAGCATGCCACCGATTTTAAGCATAGCACTGATTTCAATGCCATTTTTAATCATATTCATCAGGTTTGCAGTTATAAACGGGATAATACACTCAATTATAACTTCGCCCATTATAAGAAAAATCGTCCATATAGCAGGAGCCTTAAACTCACGCACTGACGAAAATATCTTCTTAATCATCTTATTCCTCCCGTTTTCAAGCTTGTTTTTTGCTTCTGCAACAAAAGCCACCGCTTCCCTTGTCCGTCAGGGCAAACATTGATAAATTCATTATACCACAAAATGCCGTTTTTTTCAATAACTCTCAGAAATTTGCCTGTAAACTTTTTATGAACACAAAAATAATACCGCACCCATTGTGCGGTATTATTTTTAATATACAAAGCAGGTAAGCTTTTTAAAGTTCTTATCTTGCCACTCTTACAGCGCCGGCATAGCTGTTGACCCTGTAAGATGTGTTAATTGATGAAATCTTGACTACGTCACCTGTCTGAGGTGCGTGAATCATATTTCCGTTACCGATGTAGATACCTACATGGCTTATTCTTCCGCCACTCTTGAAGAATACCAAATCACCAACCTGAAGGTTTGCACGGCTTACATATGTGCCTGCACCTCTCTGTGATGCCGCAGTTCTCGGTAGTGAAATACCATGCTGTCTACATACATACTGTACAAGACCGCTACAGTCAAATCCCTTAGGACTTGTTCCGCCCCATACATAAGGTACGCCAAGATACCTCTTTGCAGTTGCAACAAGTGCCTGACCTGAAGCTGAGCCTGTTGATGTTGTTACTGAGCTTGTTGTAC
The DNA here is from genome assembly GCA_045596105.1 of Candidatus Ornithomonoglobus sp. Lineage (GTDB taxonomy): Bacteria > Bacillota > Clostridia > UBA1381 > UBA1381 > Ornithomonoglobus. The sequence goes on along the minus strand of JAZOBR010000040.1, from coordinate 10,637 downwards.
TCTTTGTTTCCTTCTGTGAGTATCCCATTGCTCCCAGACGCGCCGCCTCTCTGCGGGCTGCCTCTCTGCGAGCCGCTTCCTGTCTCTCGGCCGCCTTCTTGATGCCTGTGTGAACATCAGTCTTTGCAACCCATTCTCCTGTACACTCAAGACCTGAATTTATAACATAGCCCTGAATGTAGTCGTTTCCGTATGCAATCTTTATATAGTTGTTCTCTGTATCAATAATTATAACATCTGTTCCACAATCTACGATACCAACACTTGATGCTGTCTCGCTTCCTGCAGTTCTTACCATAAGGCCACTCTGTGATGTAACCTTACCCTTCTTGTAATAATCAAGCTGCTTTGCGGCTGTTTCTGACTCTGTCTTGTCTAATGTAACAAGCTCCTTCTTAACATATCCGCTCTTGCCGTTTACCATCACCTTGTACCAGCCCTCTGTACTCTCAAGTATTTCAAGGCTGTCGGCACCACTCATTGTGCCTATTGTTTCTGCTCCGTCACCCGGTGTTGCCTTTAGGTCAACTGTACCTGTAACCATTGCGTAACCCGCAGTTAAAGAGCTTTTCTGGGCCATTGCCTCCTCTGACGCTTTTGTCTCAGTTTCCGTTTGTGTTTCTGTTTCTTCGTCGTTATCTAAAATAAGTATATTTTCAAGATTGTTTGCAGTTGTCAGCTTTAAGTCTCTCTCCAACACCTGCGCAGATAAATCAGACACCTGAAGAAAACTAAGCGTTCCTACCATCGCAACAGATACTATCGCCATGATAGTGTGCTTTAAATTCCTCATTAAATTAAACCTCCTAATCTCGTAATATTCACTCTCACACACTTATGTTACAAAATTTTCATAAATGTTAATTAAATATTACAAAGCCAATTATACACCATATTATTACGTTTGTCAACCTTTTTTATAAAAAATTAGTAACTTTTGTTATTTTGATGCAAAAAATTTGACACATTTCTTAACAAAGTTGTAATAATTCCCCTGTTTTTTACCATATTTTAGGTCATTTTGGAGGTTTTAATTGTTACATTATAGGTTTCTTAACGCCTTTGGATAGTGATTTTTTACAATTCCGCCGCTTGCTTTACCCCAGCCTACGCCGTAGCCGTCAACTGTTACAACACACCAGCCTGTTATATCGGCAGGAATTATCTCACCATGGAGATATTTTTTTATTTCCTCGGACCCTGATTGAGTTTCTACCTTATATATATACATATTATTACTAAAGGCGTGAGATAATGCATGGGACGGCTCAAAGCGTTTTGGCTTTACCGTACCCAGGTGCAAACCTGCCCTTATGACACGAAGCTTATCTATTGATACTGCCTCAGGCAAAAGATACAGATTGTCACCAAACAGTAAAAACTCACCATCAAGCCTTTGTGTCAATGCCGATTTTTCAAATTCACGCCATAGCTTTATGGCTTCATCTAACCGTCGGTTGGGCTTTTGTGATTTTTTCTTCGACTCTGTCTCCTCATTTGCTTCCTTGCGTTTTAACAGTGCCACAAAATGTCCCTCTCCCTTATGCTTATGAGGGAACACTCTGCGACAAGCCTCCATCCCCTCACCAATTCCGGGGGACAGCATATCCAAGCCATCAATTTTGCAAAGCTCCATATTATGCTCATTTATCATATACTGTACCACTGCCTCGTTCTCGTCATAAGAGAAGGTGCACGTGGAATACATTATATATCCTTCCGCTTTGAGCATTTTATATGCATCATCAAGAATGTTTTTTTGCCTTTGTCCGCAGGAAAGGGTATGCTCCACACTCCATTCCGTCACCGCCTGTGGCTCCTTGCGGAACATTCCCTCACCTCAGCAGGGAGCATCCACAATGATTGCATCAAAGAAGGCAGGGAAGTGTTCGCTAAGACGTGCAGGTGACTCGTTCGTTACAAGGGTGTTTGTAAGTCCCATTCTTTCCACATTCTCCGATAGTATTCTTGCACGCTTTGCAATTATTTCATTGGCAACCAGCAATCCCTCGTTATTCATCCTTGCACCGATTTGCGTTGTTTTGCCACCAGGTGCAGCACAGAGATCCAACACTCGTGCATCTTTTTTAATAGGTAGAAACTCTGCCACCGACATGGCGGAAGGCTCCTGAAAATAGAAAAGTCCCGCCTGATGATAAGGGTGATTGCCCGACACATCATCAGGAGCATAGTAGCCTGCAGGACACCACGCCACGCTCTCCGAAGCTCCCAGATTTTCTGAGACTTCTCGCGGGTCGGCACACTTTGTTGTATTTATTCTTATGCCACGATTTAGCTTTGTGTCATAGGATGCGACGAAATCATCATACTCGTCTCCCACAAGCCTTTTCATTCTTTCTTCAAATTCCTTTGGTAGATTCATATCCCTATCCTCTTATAAATATAATACACCTATTATACACCATTGCAACTTGATTTTCAATCTTTTTTAAGTAATTGATAAAAAGGGGGTTGACTTTTTCAAGTATTTATGATAATATAGTTTTCGTTGTAAACGCCGATGTGGTGGAATTGGCAGACGCGCTGGACTCAAAATCCTGTGGAGTAAAATCCGTATCGGTTCGACCCCGATCATCGGCACCAAAAAAAGCACTTGCTTATGCAAGTGCTTTTTTATCGATTCGTTTCCTTTGGAAAGCGATGTACACGGCTTATGTGATGTACGCCTTAGGCGCGTGATTAAAAACGCATCGCATCACAGCGAACAAGGTCAGTGACATCATATTTGCAAATGCATCACCTATCACTTTCCACAAGGCAAATAAAACCACAGAGTGTCCTTAACGACACTCCGCATTACAAATATTATTTTATTATTCAATAAAGAATCTGCCGAAGAATTCTTCCATAAAGAAGTTGGCAAAGTCCGGCTGGTCAACATAGCCCACTGCCTCTATAAGCAAGGTTCCCTTGTCTGTGTCCACCGTATGGTATGAGAAAATCTGCTCTATGCCTTTTTTCCCTTCCTTATTATAGGTAACGCCCTTTGTAAGAGTGTTGCTGCCCCCAAAGAAGGTTTCAAGCACCTCAACATCGTCTCTGCCACTCTGTGCTACCAAATCCTCCGCTACTGTCTGTGCATCTGTGTCCTTCAAAAGCTTAATCGTAATATATATAGGTGACTTCACCTTCTCATCATCCTTATATATATATGTAAACTTGTCTGCTCCGTTCTCAGTGTCGTGTTCAAAAGCTTCCTCGTTATATGATACCCTGAAGCCTGAATCACTTGTATACTCACCAAGCTTGAATTCCTCATTATAGTTTCCTACATTTGTTTCTGTAGCCTCATCACCGCCGCCAATCCTTTGCTCGCATCCGCCAACTGACACTGCCATTGCAAGCATCAAAAACAACACGCCTAATTTCTTCATCTGCGTTATCCTCCTAAAAAACTTATATGTACATTATACCACAACCACAAAATTTCTTCAATAGCTCATTTGAAAATATTGTCCTTTTTATCCTCATAATTATTCAAAAATTATAGACAATTACACCTTAATGTGATATACTTACATATATAATGGAGGATAATTATGGACAGTTTAATCAGAGGTAACAGCACCGATGGTGCTATAAGAGTTTTTAGTGCAATTACAACAGATTTAGTCAACGAGGCTCACCGCATTCACGATACCTCTGCCACCGCATCGGCGGCACTTGGCAGGCTTTTAACTGCGGCCGCAATCCTCGGAGCACAGCTAAAGGGTGAGGAGGATTCAACTACCCTGCAAATTAACGGCGATGGTACTCTGGGAATGCTTGTGGCGGTATCCGACTCACAATCAAGGGTGCGTGGCTATGTGGAAAATCCCCACGGAGACCTACCGCCCAAGTCAAAGGGTAAGCTCGATGTCGGCGGTGCTATAGGTGCAGGCTATCTGAGTATAATCCGCGACCTTAATATGAAGGAGCCATACATCGGCAGAACACCCCTTGTGTCAGGTGAGATTGCAGAGGACCTTACCTATTACTTTGCAAAGAGTGAGCAGGTCCCCACCGCCATTGCCCTGGGAGTGTTGGTTGATACGGATTTATCAATCAAGGCAGCAGGCGGATATATGCTTCAGCTTATGCCTGAGGCAACGGATGAGGATGCTGATAGACTGACTCAGATTATCGAGAATTTACCACCTGTAACGGATATGATAGCAAACGGTATGAACGCCGAGGACATTGCCTTTGCGGTAACCGAGGGCTTTGATATGCTTCTTGATTTGACATCACCCACGCCATTGTATCAGTGCAAGTGTTCCCGCGACAAAATGGAGCGTGCACTTATCTCCCTGGGTAAGCAGGAACTTAATGATTTGATTGAGGAGCAGAACGAGGCAGAAATGACCTGTCATTTCTGTGATAATGTTTATAAATTCACAAAGGACGAGCTTACAGAGCTTATGAATAACGCAAAAGGAGAAGTAAAATGACAAATCCCGTAAAAGCATATATTGTTATGCCTTGTTATAATGAGGAGGCCGTCCTGCCCGAAACCCTTAAGCGCATGCTTGAGCTTTTCGAGATTATGAAGGAGGATGAAATCATTACCTCCAACAGCCGTATCGTATTTATCGATGACGGCTCAAAGGATAAAACCTGGGAGCTTATCGAGACGGCAAGAAAGGAACATCGCGAGGTGGTAGGTGTTAAGCTTGCTCACAACGCTGGTCACCAGAACGCACTATACGGAGGTCTTATGGCTATCCGCGACAAGTGTGACTGTGCAATATCAATCGATGCAGACCTTCAGGATGACATTAATGTAATTCCCGAAATGATTAAAAAGTATCGTGACGAGGAATGTCACGTGGTATACGGTGTTCGTAACAAGCGCGACACCGACACCTTCTTCAAGCGGACAACCGCCATAGGCTTCTATAAGCTGATGAAGGTGATGGGTGTTGACATTGTCTTTAACCACGCCGACTACCGACTGATGAGCCGCGAAGCCTTAGAGGTGTTGTCACAATACGAGGAGCGTAATCTGTTCCTGCGTGGCATTGTTCCCACCATCGGCTTTAAGTCCGACTGCGTCTACTATGACCGCAATGAGCGTTTTGCAGGTGAGAGCAAATATCCTTTAAAGAAGATGCTTTCTTTTGCCTTTGACGGCATTACATCATTTTCGATTAACCCCATCCGCTTAATTTCATCGGTAGGCGTAATATCCTGCATAATTGCATTTATTATGCTTGTATATGCTCTTGTACAGAAGCTGACAGGCCATACCGATTCCGGCTGGGCATCAATTATGTGCTCAATATGGTTTATCGGAGGACTACAGCTTTTAGGCATTGGACTAATAGGTGAATACATCGGGAAGATGTACAAGGAAGTTAAGAGAAGACCCAGATATATAATAGAAAAAATAATAGGTGACTAGAATGAAACTATTAAGCATTGTAGTGCCTGCCTATAACGAGGAAAAGGCTCTACCCTACTTTTATGAAGAAATCTGCAGGATTGCAGACAAAATGAAAACAGATTATCGCGTTGAGCTTGAGCTTGTATTTGTTGACGACGGCTCAAAGGACAACACCCGCGAGGTCATAAAGAGCTTTGCGAAAAAGGACCGCAGAGTCAAATATATTTCCTTCTCCCGTAATTTCGGCAAAGAGGCAGGGCTGTTGGCAGGTCTTGAGCACACAAAGGGTGATTATGTTGCCGTTATGGATGCAGATTTACAGGACCCACCCGAGCTGTTGCTTGAAATGTACGAGGCACTTTCAGACGATGAATATGACTGTGCCGCCGCCCGCCGCGTAACTCGAAAAGGTGAGCCGAAGGTCCGTTCCTGGTTTGCAAAGATGTTCTATAAAATTATCAACAAAATTTCAAGTGCCGATATTGAGGATGGCGCACGGGATTTCAGACTTATGAAGCGTTCAGTTGTGGATGCTATTTTGTCAATGAAGGAATACAACCGCTTTTCAAAGGGTATTTTCGGTTGGGTAGGCTTCCGCACAAAGTGGATTGACTACGAAAACGTTGAAAGAGTGGCAGGGGACACCAAGTGGTCCTTCTGGAAGCTATTGATTTACTCCATTGAGGGTATCGTTGCCTTCTCAACTGCACCCTTGATAATTTCAGTATTGCTCGGACTTCTGTGTTGTCTTGTGGCGTTTATAATGATTTTCGTTATCATTATAAAAACCCTTGTATGGAGTGACCCTGTTGCAGGCTATCCGTCACTGATGTGCGTTATCTTTCTGCTTTCAGGTGTCGAGCTATTTACTATCGGTATTTTGGGCGAATACCTTTCAAAAACCTATATGGAAACAAAAAATCGTCCAAAATATATTATAAGAGAAACAAACTGCGAGGATTAAGCTATGGCTTCTTTTCTATCAAGCGTATTTATTTGGGGCGCGATTATTGTTATCGCAATCCGTATGCTTACACAATCAGGCAGATTTACCGTCAACAACAATATCCTTGGCTACATAACCGAGTCAAGGCTACAGAATAACAGCTTTGATACCACAAAAAAAGAGATGTGGACAGTGTTCGGTCTTTCATTCTTGTTCAGAGCTATTGTGTTTTTCATATCCTTCCTGGCAATTTACCTTTTCAAGGACGGAGATTTGGATTTCAGCGGATGGCTTGAAACCTATCGTCAGTGGGACGCACATAACTACCTGAGAATTGCCGAGGGCGGATACTCCTTCCACGTGGAAAACGGCGCATATACAACCCTTGCCTTTTTCCCTCTATACCCCTGGCTGCTGAGAATTGTTGACATATTCATTCAAAACGATATATTGTCGGGAATATTGCTTTCATCTTCTCTATATTCAGGTGCTTGCGTGTATCTTTATAAGCTGATGTCCCTTGACTATAACAAGTCAACGGCTATTCGTGCAATCGTGTTTATGTCAGTATTCCCACATTCCTTTTTCTTTGGAACGGTAATGAATGAGAGTATGCTGCTTATAACCTCCATTGCAACACTTTATTATACCCGCACTCACCGTTGGAACCTGGTTGGTATCTTCGGTGCTCTGGCGGCTATGTCCCGTATGGCAGGAATTATGCTTGCAATACCCGCCGCAATAGAGTGGTTTGAGGAATATGAAATAATTAAAAAGCTCAAAGAAAAGAAAATCAAGGATGCCATTATCGACTTCCTTACTAAGGGTTTGTGGATATTTTTGATGCTTTTGGGTACCTTTGTGTATCTATGGTGCAACTACAAAACCACAGGTGAATGGTTCAAATTTCTTGAGTACCAGAAAACAGTATGGCACCACTCTGCCGCATATTTCGGCAGGGGCATTCAGCTTATGTGGGACCAGATTGGTGACGGTACTACCTATACGGTGCTTGCTATATGGGTGCCTCAGCTTGTATCTGTAATCTTTGCCATTGCAACCCTTGTTTACGGTCTGCGCCGTTCAAGAAATATGTATACAGGCTTTTTGGTTGCAATGATTATCATTAACACAGGCTTTGACTGGGTGCTTTCAACTGCACGATATATGACCTGTGCAGTACCTGCCTTTATGTTCCTTGCTGACTTTTCAGACAGGCACAAGTGGGCAGAGCATTTAATAACTGCCACGATGTCAATCCTGTTTGGTATTTATTTTGTGGCATACTTTATGTCACGACAGATTCTCTAAGGAGTACAATATGAAAAAACCATTTATAAAAACAAACGCCACAGGCTACCTGACCCTTGCATTTATGGTCCTGGCGGCGCTCTTTGCCACATGGACCTTTACGGGAATGTGGCCAGGCACCGCAAACCCTTATAATTCCTATGTTATTCAGGCTCAGTCCTGGCTAAGCGGCAGACTTGATTTACCCGAAAACTATCAGCACCTTGAGATTGCAATATTTGAGGGCAAATACTATATCAGCTTCCCGCCCTTCCCATCCTATGTGATGCTGCCCTTTGTGGCAATGGGCTGGACAGGCTGTGATGCGTGGCTAAGCATTATTTCTGCCGTTTGCGGTGTAATCTATGCCTATAAAATTCTAGACTTCTATGGCGTGTCACAGGAGCGGTCTATAATGTTTGCAGCCCTTGCTACCATCGGCTCAAACTGGATGTTCACAGCACAGACTCCCTGGGTATGGTTTATTGCACAGAATATGGCGTTCACTCTGTCACTTATGGCAATATACTATGCACTCAAGGGCAAGGGGGGACTATCCCTTGCTTTTTGGTCGTGCGCAGTGGGATGCCGTCCCATGCAGGGATTGTACATCCCTGTTATATTGTATCTTTTATATAATGCCTACAAGGTCGAGGATGCAAGCCTTAATTTAAAGATAATGATTAAGAAAAAATGGTTGTGCGTTATACCCATGGCGTTAATCGCCATTTCATACATGGCACTTAACCTTGCGCGCTTCGGCAATCCCCTGGAGTTCGGGCATAACTATCTGCCCGAGCATACCTCGTCACAATACGGACAGCTTCACACAATTTATATCGGCGACAACCTCAGGACCCTGTTCCGTATGCCTAAAATTTCCTTTAAGGGACCCTGGGAGTATCAGCAGTTTAACGGTACATCAATATTTCTTGTGAGTCCTGTGTTCATTGCCTATGCAGTGTATACAATCCTTGCATTCCTAAAAAATCGCGGTGATAAAAAGCTTCTGCTTTTGACTTTTGGAATGATTGTTCTTGAAATAATTACCCTTTGCTCCCATGTTACCATGGGCGGATGGCATTTCGGACACCGTTACATTAACGATGTAATCCCGCTTGTTGTTCTGTCATTGGCAGTTTCACTACCACAACACAGCAAGCATGACACCCTTGTATGGGCGCTTGTAATCTGTGGCTTGGTTATAAATATCCTAGGCAGTATGGGAATATATGCATAAAAAAGTCGCTTCACTTTTAAGGTGAAGCGACTTTTTTTATTTCTTCAGATATTTATGCATCTGGTCCTTTGAAATTTTGCCCTGATGAATGTCGGTTATGTATCCCGTCTCGTCAATAAACACGGTAACGGGCAAGGTTTCTACCTCATATGTATGGGCCGCACTGTAGGAAAGGTCATAGTACATCGGCACAGTGTACCCCCTTTTTTCCACATAACCCTTTGCTTTTTTCTGCGTTTCCTCAATGCCGTCCGTAAGATTTATCATCATATATTCCGCATCATAGATTTTGTCCTTATAAATCTCGTCAAAATCCGACACCATTGCCTTTGCAGGTCCGCACCACGTTGCCCAGAAGCAAACCACAACCTTTTTACCAAGATGCTCATAGAGATGGGTTTCCTCGTTTTGAGTGTCGAACACAACAAAGTCGGGCGCCATATTCTTTTGATGGGTGGCACTTACTAAGATATGCTCCTCGTCATGGTAGACAAAATTCTCTCGGGCATATCTGTTTCCTGCCAATATTGATATCGCAATGCCTATCACTGCCACAACCACAAGTTCAATTTTCTGTATTTTAGTCATTATAACTCCCCTTTTATAGGACGGTAAAGCCACTGCTTTATTGCCTGTTTCCAATAATTGGATTGTTTTTATAAGACATAATACCACAAAAGTTTCAACTTGTCAAATTTTTTTGAAAATTTTACCTAAAAAACGTCGCTGCCATCATAATTATTTACAAAATACGTGGTTTCCTATTCTTGCAATAACGGGCCTTGACCATATCCACGAGCTTGTCGCGGTTGCAGGATTATAGTAATACAACGCGCCTCCCGATGGGTCCCAGCCATTCATAGCGTCCCTTGCCGCATTATATGCACTTTGGGTTACAGGTTTTTGCATCTGTCCGTCGGTTATGGCGGTAAACGCTCCCGGCTGATATACCACACCGGCAATAGTATTCGGGAAGGACGAGGACCTTACTCGGTTTAATACAACCGCACCCACCGCCACCTGGCCTGTATATACCTCACCCCGGGCCTCGGCACTTATTATGTTTGCCAGAAGGGTAAGGTCACTATTGCCGCTTGACGAAGTGCCTGTGGGCAGTCCAATTTTCTCAAGAGTCCTCGGCCCCGCAATTCCGTCTGCGGTGAGTCCGTGCTTTCTCTGAAAGCGTTTCACCGCCTCCGCAGTCCGCCAGCCATAGATTCCGTCTACCGTATAGAAATAATATCCCCAATTCTTCAGTCGGGTCTGGATGTTACGCACCTCCGTACCGCGAGAGCCGATTTTGGATAGGGCAAGGGCAGGGGAGGTTATGGAGATTGATAGGATAAGTACCAAAAAGAAAGATAGTTTTTTCAAAAATGCCGCCTCCTAAAATTGTTATATATCGGTAGTATTGACATTGTTTTGGTAGTTTATACATAATGATGCGGATTTTAGAGCAGATCCGCAATTGTCACACATAAAAAATGCTGTTCCCAAAGGAACAGCATTTTTATGACAAATAAACAATTTAATCAAATTATAATTGGCAATTAACCAAGCTCTGCGAAGTACTTGATTGTTCTTACCATCTGTGATGTGTATGAGTTTTCGTTATCATACCAAGAAACAACCTGTACCTGTGATGTGCCATCGCCCATATCTACAACCATTGTCTGTGTAGCATCGAAGATTGAACCGTATGTTGAACCAACGATGTCTGATGAAACGATTTCATCTGTGTTGTATGCGAATGACTCTGTAGCAGCAGCCTTCAT
>JAZOBR010000039.1:0-3304 GCA_045596105.1 Candidatus Ornithomonoglobus sp. | reverse complement strand
CCGCTTGCTCCGACTTGTTGAGCCAATATCATTTCTCTTAACATCAAGGATGATATACAAGCCCTTCTCCTTTGCATATTCAATTGTTCTGTGCATTACCTCTTCACCGTAAAGACCATACATTTCGTAAAATGCACTCTGGGGCTTAACCGCAGGAACAATATCATAAAGGGCATCAATAAGACCCTTGTTGAACTCCCATATTGCCTCGCAGGCACCCTTGAGAGTCTTTCCATACTCCTTATATGCCTTTTCCCTGATGAATTCGGGAACATAGCTCAATACCGGGTCAAGTCCCGCAACTGAAGGATTGCCCTTTTCTTTGATTTTTGATACTAATAAATCTATTGACATTTTTCTGCTCCTTATTTCATCAATTCACCATTATTTATAACAAGCTCACCTGCTACTAAAACATATTCAGGCTTGCCAAAAAGCTCAAAGCCGTCAAAGGGTGAGTTTTTGCTCTTTGAATGTAGCTCTGAGGTCTTAACTGTCCACTTCTTATCAGGGTCAAAGATTACGATATCCGCACTGTGGCCTACTGACAGAGTACCCTTAGCAATTCCTAACAGCTTTGCCGGGTTATATGACATCTTCTCAATAAGCTCTGACATGGTCAGGACACCGGTCTTAACAAGCTCCCTGATACCAAGACCCAGGGATGTTTCAAGACCTACGATACCGTTCTTGGCATACCCGAACTCGCAATTCTTTTCATCAGGATGATGAGGTGCGTGGTCTGTTACGATACAATCAATTGTACCATCACGAAGACCCTCCTTTATTGCCTCCACATCCTCCGCATTACGTAGCGGCGGATTCATCTTTGCATTAGTGTTGTAGCCTCGGCAGGCTTCCTCAGTCAGTGAGAAATAGTGCGGACAGGTTTCACAAGTCACCCTTACACCGCGCTTCTTTGCCTGACGGATTAATTCGACTGTGTTCTTTGTTGAGATATGCGCTATGTGTACACGACCGTCTACATCGTCTGCCACAAGAATATCTCTTGCCGCCATTATCTCCTCGGCGGCAGGTGAAATACCTCTCAGGCCCATTTCTGTTGCAACGGCACCCTCGTTCATATCTCCCTCACCCAGGTCCTTGTCCTCACAATGTGAAATTACAGGAATATCAAACATTTCCGAATATTCTATTGCTCTTCTCATCAAGGCTGAGCTTGTAACGGGCATACCATCATCCGATACTGCCACTGCACCCTCAAATGCCATCTCACCGATTTCCGCAAGATATTTTCCCTCAAGTCCCTTTGAGATTGCACCTACCGGGTAAACATTACAATAGCCTTCCTGCCTTGCACGTTCTTTAATAAAGCGTACAATTGCCTCGTTATCACACACAGGGGATGTGTTAGGCATACACGCAACCGATGTTACGCCACCATATACCGCCGCTCTTGTACCTGTTTTGATTGTTTCCTTATACTCCTGTCCCGGCTCACGCAAATGCACGTGCATATCAACCAGACCCGGGGCAACGACCATACCCTCAGCATCAATTATCTTGATTCCAATGCCGTCAAAGTCGGGGTTAGTGCCTACCTCTGCGATAACACCATTATCTATCAATAAATCCTTAACCTCGTCAACCCCGTTTGCAGGGTCTACAAGGCGACCGTTCTTAATCAAAATTCTCATATCTATTCTCCTTCAGAAATCCTTTAAAGCTCCTTATGTGCAAGCATATCCATTACTGCCATTCTTACCGCAACACCGCTTGTAACCTGGTTTGTGATTACGCTTCTCTTACCATCAATTACGGCTGAGGACAGTTCAACACCTCGGTTTACAGGACCGGGATGCATAACAATTGCATCAGGCTTTGCAAGCTTTAATCTCTGGTCATCCACACCGAAGAATCTGAAATACTCTCTTACACTTGGGAACAAGCCCTTCTTCTGTCTTTCAAGCTGAATTCTGAGTCCCATAACAACGTCCGCATCAAGAATAGCCTCGTGAACATTGTCATACGCCTTAACGCCCATCTTTTCAATTCCCTTAGGCATCAGGGTTGAAGGTCCGCCCAATGTTACCTCTGCACCCAGCTTTGTGAGACCGTATATATTCGAACGCACAACTCTTGAATGGTAGACATCACCCACAATGGCAACCTTCAAGCCTTCAATGTGACCCTTATTCTCAAGCATTGTAAGCAGGTCAAGCAATGCCTGGGTTGGATGCTCATTCATGCCGTCACCTGCGTTAATTACAGATGCATTTATAAGGGGTGCTATAACTGTGGGTGCTCCGCTCATACCATGACGCATAACAAGAATATCTGTTCCCATTGCATTGATAGTCTCCACTGTGTCAATCAATGTCTCACCCTTCTCAACCGACGAGCCGCTTGCAGTTATGTTTGCCGCATTGGCACCCATATACTTTGCCGCAAGTTCAAATGACATTCTCGTTCTCGTACTGTTCTCGTAAAACAGATTAACCACTGTTTTGCCCTGAAGGTTATAAATCTTTTTGTTATCACTCAATACAACCTTTTTCATATCCTTTGCTCTCTCAAGGATGCGGGTAATCTGGTCTGCATTTAAATCTCTCAGTCCCAATAAGTCCTGTTTCATTTGTATTCCCCCTTACTGTAATCTGTTAATCCTAAAAATTGCCCTACTTAGGCATTCTATAGTTTATTATTTCTATTATACTCCAAAATCCTCCGATTGTCTATAATATTTTACCAATTTAACCTATTTTTTTCAAATATTGAAATTTTTTTGATTTTTTTCAAAAATATACTTGATATATTTGTTGATTTTTGATAAAATAGATGTAATTAAACAGTAATATATTATGTGATTGTAAGAGAAACAGAAAGGGACTAATTCTTATTATGGATACTACAATACTAATCATTGAAGACGAAACTAACATTAACGATATTCTATCATATACTTTCACTCAGTCAGGCTATAAGACCTTGTCGGCATATGACGGTGTTACGGGTCTTAATATGGCGCTTGAAAAGAACCCTGACTTAATTCTTCTTGATGTCAACCTGCCCGGTATGGACGGTATGGATGTGTGTAAGGAAATCAGAAAAACCTCACAGGTACCCATTATTATGCTTACTGCCCGCGAGGACGAGGTTGACAAGGTATTGGGTCTTGAGTTTGGCGCAGATGATTACATCACCAAGCCCTATTCAGCACGTGAGCTATCGGCAAGAGTAAAGGCTCTTCTTCGTCGTGCGGATATGAAGAATGCTCCCCAGGATATAAAGGAGCCTTCAAACATTATCGTATCAGGTGATGTTACAATTAACATTGACCGCT
>JAZOBR010000038.1:0-5118 GCA_045596105.1 Candidatus Ornithomonoglobus sp. | reverse complement strand
TACATCAGGGAAAAGCCGTCTCAGCTCAATGCCCTCATACAGTGTAGCAATACCAAAGCGGTCCGCACCATTCTTTAGCAACACATTTGCACATTTAGCCACACCATGACCATATGCATCTGCCTTTACTACACACATAATCTTTGCATTAGGATTTGTAATCTTGCGAATCTCACGCATATTGTGAGCTAAGGCATCAAGATTAATTTCTGCCCATGTTCGTCTTTCCATTAAACCTACCTCGTATCTATCGTAACATAATCAATATTATTTGTCTACTTGTAATATACGGAAAAATGCATCACCTATGGCATCTATGAGATTGCCTGCACTCATAAATGCTTCTCCGTATTTCCCCTTTGCAATATCTCCTGCCATACCATGGATATATGCACCCATAGTTGCAGCATCCTGCGGCTCTGACCCCTGTGCAACCAGTCCTGCGATAATTCCCGAAAGGACATCACCGCTACCGCCCGATGCCATACCTGAATTCCCCGTACTATTAATATATTGCTTTAAGTCATGTGATGTGACAATGGTATGATGTCCCTTTAAAAGCAACACCACACCTGTCTCATCCGAAAAGTCTTTTGATATATTGACTCGGTCTGCTTCCACCAAATCAGGCGTAACTCCGACGAGCCTTGCCATTTCCATTGCATGGGGTGTGAATATCAAATCACAGTTACATTCCTTTATAAGCCCAATATTGCCCGCAATATGATATAATGCATCCGCATCTGCGATTACAGGGACATTACTATGCCTTAACACGTCTGTCACAAGCGCACTGATGTCCTCATCGCGACCGAGCCCCGGGCCTATTAATATCACATCCGCACCGCTGATTTTCTCAAGAATTTCAGGGATTGCCCGCTGAGATATATGTCCATTATTCTCAGGCACAGGATATGTCATAACCTCTGTTGTCTTAGCTTCAAGAGCGGAGTTTATGGAATGGGGACATATAATGGTCACAAGTCCAGCTCCTGTTTTCAACGCACTTTCTCCTGCCAGATATGCCGCACCCGACATACCCACAGAGCCTGCAATGACTACCACTTTGCCATAATCACCCTTATGGGTGTTATTATCTCTTTTAATAAGCTTTGATTTAACAAAACCATTATCTGTCACATTTACATTATACCTCTCCGTAACGGCATGAGGGATTGAAATGGACGATACCACAATCTCACCCGTATAATCCGCCCCGGGATATAAAAACATACCAAGCTTATACGCACCAAAGGTAACGGTCTTTGTTGCCTTTACCGCAACTGATAAAACATCACCATTTGTCGAATTGATGCCACTTGGAACGTCAACGCTCAAAACGTATTTATTACTGTCATTGACACATTCAATCACATCATGATATTCTTCTCTCAATTCACCCTCTATGCCTGTGCCAAGCATAGCATCAATGATTACATCTGCCTTTTCTATCTTATATGTGACCTCGTCAATATCTGTGTAATCATCCATGGGGATGTCCATAGCATCACATATATCGTAATTGATTTTGGAATCACCAAGGTATTGATTGCCCGATACAAGCACTACCTGTATCTTTGCACCCTTATTGTAAAGATGTCTTGCAATAGCCAGACCATCACCGCCGTTGTTACCCTTACCACATAGGATTACTACCTTAAGCCCATTTATTGAAAAATCCTTTTCAAGCTCGTAAACACACGAAATAGCGGCATTTTCCATTAGAACAACGCCCGGTATTTGGTACGAATTGATTGCTATAGAATCAATTTCCCGCATTTCATCTCTCGTACAAGCCTTGTACATAGCCAATCACCTCGTTATGAGTTGTATTTCTTTACTGCACTGGGATTAAACTGCCAAAGACCCTCAACCATTCTCTGTGTGGGTTGGAAAATCACTATAATATCATCACCATCATCATCTGTGGTTTTTATGAAATAATCTGTAAGTGAACTTATACCTGCACTGTAATTTAATATTTTTGTATCCTTGGGAGGATTCAAAAGCACGTGGTTTACCTCTGTATCATCCACCATTGCCATTGCTGTTGCTTTTCTGATGTCTACAGAAATAAGATGCTTTCTGCTTTTCTTTGATGCTATTCTGTCTATATCAATATGATTATTGGTTATAATATACTCATACTCAATGCTTCTTAGATTGCAAAGTCTGTAAACACCATACCAGGCAAAAAAGATTGTCAAAGGTCCTAAACCAATTACGAATTGAGTAAATATATTCCTGACAACAAAAGCCATAAAGCCCATAAACCAAATGACAAATATTGTTGCAACTATACCTAAAAGGACATATAATGCAATAAAAAGGTAATCCTTCTTATCCTTTGCCTTTGGCATTAATTCTTCAACATAAACATCCATTATTCCTCGTCCTCACAATCGATCATTTCATTTAATCTGTCATATAGAGCTTTAAGAGCACGACCTCTGTGAGATACACTGTTCTTTTCCTCAAGAGTTGCCTCTGCAAAGGTTTTCTTAAGCTCATCACTAATAAATATGGGGTCATAGCCAAAGCCTTTATCACCTGCAGGCTCAAAGCCTATCTTACCATATACCTCACCACTTGTGACAATCTCTGTGCCATCAGGAAAAATAAACACAATGCTTGTCACAAACTTTGCACGACGATTGTCCTTTCCGTCAAGGGCACTCAAAAGCTTAATAATCTTATGAGCATCAGATGCGCCCTCTCCTGCATAACGGGCACTCATAACACCGGGAGCACCGTCAAGAGCCTCTACGCAAAGACCTGAATCATCTGCAAGAACACACGCATCACATAAAAGTGCTACTGCCTGTGCCTTTAGTCTTGCATTCTTCTCAAAGGTATCACCTGTTTCCTCAACATCAATATCAATTCCTACATCCGTCTGAGATACCACCTCAAAGCCGAGGGGGGAAAAAACCTCTTTGATTTCTCGGGTTTTGTTAGCATTCTTTGTTGCAACTATAATTTTCATTTATGGACATCTCCTTTTTTCGGCAATATCAGCCTCTCACCTGACCATTTCCGTATACAACGTACTTGACAGATGTCAACGACTCAAGTCCCATAGGTCCCCTTGCGTGCATTTTTTGTGTGCTTATTCCTATCTCTGCACCAAAGCCAAACTCAAAGCCATCTGTGAAACGTGTTGAAGCATTGTGATATACCACCGCGGCATCAACCTCGTTTAAAAATCTCTCTGCATTATGGGCGTTGAGAGTAACAATAGCCTCAGAATGCTTTGTGTTATATTTATTTATATGCCTGATTACATCATCAAGACTATCACATACCTTTACTGCAAGGATATAGTCATTGTATTCTGTAAAAAAGTCATCCTCCGTAGCATCAAACACATCACCCTTGTATATGCTTTTTGCTATCTCATCAGCACGGATTTCCACATTGCTTTCCTTTAACGCATCAAAAATCATAGGGACAAATTCATCCGCTACCGATTTATGAATCAAAAGGGTTTCGCAAGCATTACATACAGACGGTCTTTGCACCTTCGCATTCATAACAATAGTCTTTGCCATTTCAAGGTCTGCGTCACTATCTACATAAACGTGACAATTACCTGCCGCAGTTTCAACAACAGGCACTGTTGCATTCTCAACAACACTCCTTATAAGACCCTTTCCCCCTCTTGGGATAAGCATATCAATATATCCGTTCATCTTCATAAGACGGGTTGCAGTTTCTCGGGAAGTATCCTCTATTACATTCAATGTACCCTCAGGTATACCGCATCCATATGCCGCATCCTGCATTATCTTCATAATTGCCTTGTTAGAATTTATAGCCTCACTGCCGCCTCGCAGAATACAGGCATTTGAGGTTTTCAGGCAAAGCACAGCCGCATCCACCGTTACATTGGGACGAGCCTCAAAGATAATTCCTATTACACCCATAGGCACACGCTTTTTGCCAATTACCAAACCATTGGGACGCTCCCATTTTTCAACAATTTCACCAATCGGTTCACTGAGTCCCGAAACCTGCATTACTCCGTCTGCTATACCCTCTATTCTTTCCTTTGTAAGAGTCAGACGGTCAATCATAGCCTCGCGTGTTCCGTTTTCTTTTGCCCTTTTTATATCAAAACTGTTAGCATAAATTATTTCATCACTCCTTGTAACCAAAGCCTTTGATATGGCACATAACGCGTCATTCTTTGTTTGTGATGAAATTTTTACAAGCTCTTGTGCGGCATTCTTCGCAAGCTCGCATTTTATAAGCAATTCGTCCATACTTCTACACTTCCTAACTTTTTAAACTGTACGTGAAATTATGTATTGTTAGCTTGCCATTGCATGATAACAAATCTGTTGAGATGACCTTCTCTCTTGCGTATATGCCACTGATACCTTTAATATCAACTATTAAGTAAACGTTCATTTTATTGTATCCTAATATCATCGTGATTTATCTGAGTTTTTACAAATTGCCTTTAATGTACGAAGTGCAATTTATACCGAAGGCAATTCATTGACTATATACAAGTATAAGGTCATTATACCACACAAGCCCATAAAATGCAACAAAAACAAGGAATTTTTTAGTGCGGTCAAATACTCTTGATTTTTATACTACGATATAGTATAATATTAGTAATTACAAATGAGAGGTTAAAACTATGAAAAGAATTGCAAAATTTGAAAAGGTGAGCTTTGAAAACTTCAAAAGCGCCTTCTTGAGTGACTTCCCTGATGCCACAAATGTAGAGGGAATATACAACAATATCATGTTACCCAAAAGAGCTACTACAGGCTCTGCAGGTTATGATTTCTTTACTCCCTGCGACATAACTTTAGCACCGGGTGAAACAATTAAAATTCCTACAGGTATCCGCGCCTGGATTGAGGATGGCTGGGTGCTTAAGATTTACCCCAGAAGTGGTTTGGGCTTTAAGTTTAGACTTCAGCTTAATAATACAGTGGGTATTATCGACAGTGACTACTACGGAAGTGACAACGAGGGTCACATTTTCTGTAGAATTACAAACGATTCAAACGAGGGTAAGACTGTTTCACTAAAGAGCGGTGAGGGCTTTGCACAGGGCATATTCATCGAGTACGGCATCACCCTTGATGACGAGGCTGA
>JAZOBR010000037.1:0-3189 GCA_045596105.1 Candidatus Ornithomonoglobus sp. | reverse complement strand
TCATTTGGTCGTTATTGTCCCAATCTGCATATGCAAGGCTCCAGAAAAGAGTCTTGTAGCCCAGCTCGTTTGCCCATGCAAGAGTCTGCTCCGAATATGCTCCGCAGGGAGGTCTGTAGATCTTGGCAAGCTCCTTGCCTGTGCGTTGGGTATAAGCCTTTTCCAATACCTCAAGCTCCTCTCTGAAGCTGTCGAGCTCGCGGAACTCGGTCATATCCTTATGGTGTGTGCTGTGATTTGCCACGGTGTGACCCTCGGCGATAATTCTGTCCAGATACCGACCGTTGACCACGGTGTGCCTCAGCATAAAAAAGGTTGCGGGCACGCCTTCGCTTTTCAGTGTGTCAAGGGTCGATCCTACGTTTTCGTTTTCATATCCCAGATCGAAGGTGAGGTATACGCATTTTTCATCCTTGCCTATATAGTGAGCATTGTGCTCCGTCATAAAATGCGCCTCAGCGGGGGGAGAGGGTCTTTGATCGGCTGCGGGGGTGAAGTACCACTCCAGCCTTTTCGTGCTTATGCTTGCCGTTTGGCATCAAAAACACTGCCGCAACCATTAAAAGCACCAGAAGCATTGCAACCATTATAAGAATGGTGAGTTGCTTTTTTGCTCTGCTATTCATAAACTACTCACCCTCCTTATAAATAAATCTGTCATTTTTATCCCATGCGATTTCGGGGTAGCTTTCCGAGCTTTCAAAATCACCCTTACCACCACTCAAAACATCAAAGGATTCATAATCGCAATCTACACGAACACAGGTGATATTATCAACCAGCATACCAGAGCCTGCAGGGCCGGAGAATTCAAATTTAAGTCTTCTGTATGTTACAGCCTCGTAAGGTGTGGTTCTGTCATTATAAAGTAATTCAACCTTAGTCCATTTACCGGTTTCGTATTGGTTAAAGTCCCTGCCGAGGGTGTGGTTAAGCCATCTTCCGTCTGACATATAGAAGGCTCCATGACCTTCACCTATCACCTTAACCCAGAAACTAATCTTATAGGTTTCTCCCGGCATTGAGGGAGTAATGTACATCAAATGCTCACCGCTAATCTCAGTATCCTTCAATCCTAATGCCAAGCAGTATTCACCGCTTGGAGCATCATCAACAGCGATAACCTCAGGTTTAAGGGTTGAGTATTGATACGAGAGCATTGTTCTTACGCCTGTAGGAATACTTTCAGATTTATTAACAGGGTCCTGACCCAAATCCTTCATATCAAAGGTGGATTTTCTGAAAAGATTCACACCATCTCCATTAGCAGCGGTAATCCATTTACCGCCTTCTGATACAGGAATCAATTCAATATCATCAATATAAAGGGAAACGCCTTCAGGCAGATTATAATTAAATACGAGATAGCTCCAGGCACGGTCGCAGTTGTTATTTGTTTTATAAACCGCTTGATAATAGTGATATTCATCAGTGATACATTTTGCCAGCTTTTCGCCACCGAAGTTAAACAAGTAATTATGCGACCATTGCTCAATAAGACCGTAACGGAAGAAGCTTGTGGAATCAATTCTCACATTTGCGTCTTTCACCATCTTAACTTTTATACCAATCTTATAGTAGCAACCGTTATTAAGCTCACTCAAAGAGTTTGCAGAAATCTTGAAGCTATTGTTTACTCCTGTACCCTCAATCTTAAATGCAGACGAGCCTTTAACACCCTCATTTTCTGCAATTGAGATAGTTTCATCAATTTCTTCCTTTGTTCCTGTAACATAAAAATTATGTCTTGTTGTGTATTCCTCAATTTTTCTCGGAACATATTTACCGTCAGCAGTATTATCAAACTCTAAGTCGTAATAAGCGTTATCGAAAGCACCCTTACGGAAGGTTTCGGTTACATCTTCGCCTGTTGTAGGATATACCTTAACATCGTCAACAAGTACATAAGAGCCTTCATCTGCTGTAAATGTAAAGGTGATAAATGTCCAGGCACCCTTACCATCAGAACCTAAAGCATTACCGTCAGTAGTATACTTAATACGATAATAATTATAGAAATCATCCGAGATTCGTTCTTCTACCACAGCCTTATTTCCAAAGATCATGGCATTATGATTAGTCCATTGTTCCTGAATACCTGCCGAGAAATAGGATACATTTCCGCTTCTCTTAGCCTTGAATTCAAGATAATACTCTGTGTAATTCTGAACACCGGGACGACTGTCATATCTCACCTTAGCGGTAATCTGTTTACCTGTTCCCGCCATTTTAAGAGCATAAGAACCACGGTACCCCACATGCTCTACAACCTCCGAATTAACAGGTTCAGCACCTAAAACCGCAGGGGTATAGTATGTGTTATCCAATTCCCTTTCATCTGCAATAGATTCCTCGTGTGCGGTTGCGTCAAAGGCACCCTTTGTATAGATATTCATTGCATATTCATCATCTACTGCAACAACAGAAATGTCATCTATATAAAGCTCAGCACCGCTAGGCAACTGCCACTCCAGAATCAAGTGATTCCAACCGGTATTGTTATCAGCGTTGTTCTCAGGTGTTATTTTGTAGGAAATCTCCTGCCAATCCTCATCTACATTTTCGGTAAAATCGTTATAGAAGTTTTTCCAATCGTAAACAATACCTGCTCTGAAACTGTCAAGGTTTCCTTTTTTCTTAACCATCATGCTGATTTTATACTCAGTACCGCCCTTAAGTGTGTTTACGGGACCAAGCGCCATATATGCGGTTGTTTTTACACCGTTACCCACAAGCTTCAAACCGTAAGAATCATCCACACCAACAGCATCAATAGAAGCGTTGGGGTTCTGAGGCAGATGATGGATTGCCTGATAGTTTGCTATACAATCGTAGTCCTCTATAACATATGGAATCTGAATTGTTTTCCATTCAGGTTCATCATTAGAAGCAACACGCATTGCATCAAACGAGCCCTTTTCGAAAAGATTTTTCTTTTCGGCATCGTCTTCTGCATAAATGCTTATATCATCTAACAGGATATATGCCCCTTCTGCACCGTCAATTGAAAATCCTAAACGGCTCTTTCCCTGAGAAGCATTTCCATCGGTCTGATATTTAACCCTATATAAAACATAGTCTGTGTCAGACACATATTCGTTCAATGCATTGGCACTAAGGGAAAGTACTGTATGGTCTTGCGCCTTTTCGCGGAAAATAATGTTAAAGGCAGTAAGGTCAGAGCTTTTC
>JAZOBR010000036.1:0-13019 GCA_045596105.1 Candidatus Ornithomonoglobus sp. | reverse complement strand
TAGACTTAAAAATGAAAATGTTACCGAAAAGGCAATGAAAAGTGAATATAAGGCTGAGGCGGAGACACTTAATCGAATGCGACATATCCATTTGAATGAGCCGATGCCTGAGCTTGCAAGGCCAATGCTGGTGGATGACATTGTCGGGCAGGATGAAGGCGTACGAGCATTGAGAGCTGCATTGTGGGGTAAAAATCCTCAACATGTTATTATCTATGGCCCTCCGGGTGTAGGCAAGACCGCGGCGGCTCGGGTGATTTTAGAGGAGGTTAAAAAAAGTGCAGGCACGCCCTTTATGAAGGATGCACCGTTTGTTGAGGTGGATGCAACGGTAATGAGATGCGATGAATATGGCTTTACCGACCCACTGATAGGCTCTGTTCATGACCCGATTTATCAGGGCTCCGGTGCTTTTGGGCAGAATGGTATTCCTGAACCGAAGCCGGGTGCAGTTACACGGGCTCATGGTGGCATACTTTTTCTCGATGAAATTGGTGAGCTGTGCGATATGCAGCTCAACAAGCTTCTGAAGGTTCTTGAGGACAGACGTGTTCTGCTTGAAAGCTCATACTACTCAAGGGATAACAGAAAAACACCTGCATATATTCGCGATGCTTTTGATAACGGTTTCCCTGCAGATTTCAGACTTGTGGGCGCAACTACTGCATCTCCAGATAAAATACCCGATGCAATACGCTCAAGGTGTACAGAGATATATTTTACACCCATTTCCCGAGTGGACATTCTTACTATTATTAAGAATACCTCTATGAGATGCGGAGTATATATGGAAATGGGCGTAAGAGAGGCAATTGCGGATTATGTACAGAATGGCCGTGATGCAATAAAGCTTTTGCAGTTTGCAGAAAACCTTGCAAGGATGGAAGGGAGAGGTTCTATAACAATAAAGGATGTTCTGTGGTCCGCAGAGGTGGGAAGGTATAAGAAAAGGACAGACAAAATGGGTGCAGAAAAAATTATTGACGTATCATTGATAAAACCTTTTGGTTAATATTTACAATAGAATATTACTGAAAATTTAAGCAAAGCTTAAAAAAATCCATGAAAATTACAAAAACAATCCAACTTTTTTGTAAAAAATGCTTGAAAATCTTTAGATAATGATGTATAATACCTATGTGTAAGATAAAGTATGCAATATTTTTATACATTTTTGATAAATTGTCATTAAAGTCGGAGGAAAACAATAATGATTAGTAAAGCGTTTCAGAACATAATTACTCAAATGGCGGAGATATTTCCTAAGCGATTTGGTATTGCTGATTCACATGGCTTGGTGCTTGCATATCACGGTGCAGAGCCAAGTGATGAGATAATTGAGAATATTATTAATGCTGTTTCTAATAATGATAAGGTTTTATTCAAGGATGGCTACACAGTTCGTTCAATGTCAAATAAGCCTTATGCAGAGTATGTTGTATATGTTGAAGGAACGGACGAGGTTGCTAAGTATTGCTGTAATGCAGTAGCGGTAGCTGCTAATAATGTGCGTCATTATTATGATGAGAAGTATGATAAGACAAACTTTATGCAGAACATAATCTTTGACAATCTTATTTCCTTTGACTTACACCACAAGGCACGTGAGCTTCACGTAGATTGCGATGTTCCGAGAGCTGTTTTCTACATTAAGGTTATCGGTGCAGGCGAGAGTGGCATTTATGAGGTTATCAGAAATATGTTCCCCGACAAGGAGCACGATTTTGTAATTAATATTGATACTAATGATATAGTTCTTATCAAGGAGCTAAAGGACATTGTTTCAACAGGTGAGCTTGAGGCAATGGCAAGACAGATTCGCGATACAGTAGGTGCAGAGGTTATGTACCCGATAGTTATCGGCCTTTCAACTGTCGCAGAGAACATTGATGAGTTAAACAGCTCCTACAAGGAAGCACAGATTGCGATTGAGGTGGGCAAGGTATTTGAGGAAGAAAAGAATATTCTGAGCTATGACAATTTAGGTATAGGTAGACTTATTTATCAGTTACCCATCAAGCTATGTGAGTTATTCCTGAAGGAGGTATTCAAGAAAGGTGACATCACAACACTTGATGATGAGACAATTCTTACAATAAACAAGTTCTTTGAAAACGACTTGAACGTAAGTGAAACATCAAGACAGCTGTTTGTACACAGAAATACACTTGTATACAGACTTGAAAAGATTTATAAGCTTACAGGACTTGACCTTAGAAAGTTTGATCAGGCAATTGTGTTCAAGGTTGCGATGATGGTACACAAGTATTTGGTATCCAATTCAATGAATATCTAAAATTTAAGGCGATTTATAGAGGCTGTCGCAAAACATAGAGGTTTTGAGACAGCCTTTTTGGATGGGGTGTAAATTTGAAACGACATTTAAAATTCATTATTACAATAGCAGTGACCGTGGCAGTAACTTTTTCACTTACATCACTACTCTATTTCCTTATCAATAACAATAATAAGGGAAATGATGTATCAAATAAGCTTGATATTATCAGTATGTACATTGATGAAAAGTATCTTTACGATGAAGTTGATTATGATAAGCTAAATGATGCGGCCATTAAGGCATATGTAGATGCACTTGAGGAGCCTTATACAAAATATTATTCAAAATCCGAATTTGATAAATATTTGAAAAATGTTGAGGAGAGCTATACGGGTATTGGTGTGGTTATTGTAGCCGATATGGAAAAGGATATGATAATGGTCGTATCTCCCATCAAGGATTCTCCTGCATATAATGCAGGCATAAAACCAGGTGATTACATCATTTCTGTTGATGGAACCGTGTATCCGGGAAGCAAAATGCAGGATTGTGTTGACCACATTACAGGTGGTCAGGCAGGTACTAATATAAGGCTTGCCGTAGTTCGTGACGGTAAGGAGCTTGCCTTTGAAATTGAGAGAGGTGAAATAACAGAAACCTCTGTTACTGCCGAGATGCTTTGTGAAGAAATAGGCTATATTGCCATATCTAACTTTAATATTAATTCCGAGGGTCAGAAGGTATCCACCTATACGGAATTTGTAAGTGAAGTGGGTAATCTTCAAAGCAAGGGTATGAAGCGTCTTATAATTGACCTTCGTGACAACCCCGGCGGTGTTTTAGAGGTTGTATGTGACATTGCAGACTATATTCTCCCGAAGGGGATCATTACCTATACAGAAACGCGCACGGGAAAGCGTGATGAGTATCTGTCGGATGCTCAGGAGCTTGCCGTACCCATTGTTGTTCTTATTAACGGCAACAGTGCCAGTGCATCAGAGGTGTTAACAGGTGCGTTAAAGGACCACGGCAGAGCTGTTGTGGTGGGCGAGAGGAGCTACGGAAAGGGAATTGTACAAAAAATATTTCCCTTTGCGGACGGCTCAGGAATGTCAATGACAATTTCGAAGTATTATACACCCAAGGGTGATTGCATACACGGTGTAGGCATTGAGCCGGACTATGTGGTTGCAACGCCTGAGAAATACAAGGATTACTATGTGGATTCTATACCTGAGGGAGAGGATACACAGCTTAATAAAGCGATTGAAATCATAAAGACGAAGTAATAAACGAGAGGGGAAAAGTTCATGAGTATGTCTCGCGAAATGTGGAGGCGTGAGCAGGAGAAGAAGCGCCGACAAAGAGAAAGACGGCTGAAGCGCCAAAGAAAATGTGCTTTAATTGTGTTTATATGTGCTATAGTAGCCGTTGTTGCCATAATCGTGCTTTCAAACAATAAGAACGATGGTAAGCCTGCACAAACAACTACGACAGAGTATACGCAAGCACCTGAGCCTGACACAAGTGTTGCTCGCAATGCATATACAACAACCCGCACAGTTGAGGACTTAAAAATGTCGTTCTACAACAATTGTGCCTTTGCAGGAAATGCAGTAGCGGATACGATTGCAACCTACAACATTTTGGAAAATACTGATTACTATTCACATGTAAACGCAGATGTGTCCAATGTGTATACCCTAACGACCAATGGCAGTACAACCTCAATAGTAGAGCAGTTTAAGAGCAAAAAGTTCAAGAAAGTATTTCTGTGCTTCGGTGAGAAGGAGCTTGAGTCGGGAAACTCAAGTCAATTCAGGGTTGATTATGAGGATTTGGTCCAAAAAATTAAAGAGTATCAACCTAATACGACTATTTACCTTGTAGGAATACCACCGGTAACATCTATAGTATCCGATGCCGCAGTCAATGGCGTGTCGATGTCGAGGATTAATTCATATAACAAGAAAATAATGAGCCTTGCAAAGTCCGAGGAGGTCTACTACATAGACTCCGTTGATGCTTTAGGTGACAACAAGGGCTTCTTGCCTCAGGGTGTATCGTATGACGGTATAAACCTTAATCGTGATGCAGTTATAGATTTGTTATACTATGGTGCTAAGAAGGCGTATATCCCCACTCAGGCAGACATTGACAGAGGAAGTGAGGATGAAGAAAAGGAAGAAGAGGAAGAGTCTACAGCAAGACCAGATAAGGAAACGGAAGATGATGAGGACAGTGAGGCAACCCAAAAGCCTGAAAAAACACCGTCACCATCTGTAAATGTATTAAAGGATTCTGAAATCAAGAAGGCGGAAGAGGAGTAAACTATGAAAAAGTTTTTTGTTCTTTTTATATCACTACTTTTGCTTTTAACAGGCTGCGGAAAAAAGGCTGAGGTTGTGGTTGATGAGCTGGCAGACAGCCTTGTTGCATCTGAGTTGTTTTGTGAAAAGCTTGAGAGGATTGATAGCCGCGTTGCAGAAAAGAGATATTCCTTTAATACAAAGGACTATACTGAGCTTGCGGCATATGTAGGAACTAAGGCAACCGCAGATGAGTTTGTGATTGTTACAACAGAAACTCCTGAAAAGGTAAAGGGACTTTTGGACGAATATCTTAAAAACAAAATAAAGGTGTATGAGGAGTATCGTCCCGATGAGGTCTATAAGCTTCAAAACCCATACATAATTGATTATAACGAATGTGTTGTTATGATTATCAGTCATGACAGTAAAACTTCTGAGGACGCATTTAACCGCTATCTGAAGGACTAACTAAAAATGGTGTATCTTTTAGGATGCACCATTATTTTTATGAAAGAGGAGGTAAAAGAGATGTTTGTGACATATTGTAAAAGGTGTAATAAATTTGCATTTCAGTCAAGAAGGGGTAACTATTGCAGGGAGTGCAGGGGACCATTAATGATACTTGACATTCCCTATGAAAAGTTTTCGGAAATGACATTAAACCAACGATACCGTTTAGCATACAAGCTAACCCACGAAAATAAGGAATAAATGAGGAAAAAGTTAGGGAAATATCGAAAAAAGTATTTACTATTTGGATTAGTTGTGGTATAATTATCTTTGACTATTGTGTTTTTCAAAAGGAAAGGACTGATATATAAAATGGGTATGACAATGACTCAGAAAATTCTTGCAAAGGCAGCAGGACTTAACTCAGTAAAGGCGGGAGATTTGATAATGGCAAACCTTAGCCTGGTGCTTGGTAATGATATTACCGCACCCGTTGCAATACGCGAGTTTGATAAGCTTGGCGTAAGTGATGTTTTCGATAAGAAAAAGGTAGCCTTGGTGCCTGACCACTTTACACCCAACAAGGATATTAAATCAGCTGAGCAAGCAAAGGTGGTAAGAACCTTTGCAAATGACTTTGGTATTGAAAACTACTTTGAGGTAGGTGAGGTTGGTATTGAGCATGCACTGCTTCCTGAAAAGGGATTGGTGGTTGCAGGCGATGTTGTTATCGGTGCTGACTCACACACCTGTACATATGGTGCCCTTGGTGCATTTTCAACAGGCGTAGGCTCCACAGATATGGCGGCAGGTATGGCAACAGGTAAAGCCTGGTTTAAGGTACCTGAGGCAATTAAGTTTAACCTTACAGGCAAGCTTAAGCCCTATACAAGCGGTAAGGATTTAATTCTTCATATCATTGGTATGATTGGCGTTGATGGTGCATTGTATAAGTCAATGGAGTTTACAGGTGAGGGTATGCATTCACTATCAATGGATGACAGATTTACAATTGCAAATATGGCGATTGAGGCAGGTGCAAAGAACGGCGTATTTGAGGTTGATGAATTAACTCGTGAGTATATGAGAGAACATTCTGTTCGTGAGTTTACAGAGTTTACAGCAGATGCGGATGCGGAGTATACAGAGGTTATTGACATTGACTTGTCACAGGTACCTCACACAGTTGCATTCCCGCACCTACCTGAGAATGCGAGAACTCCTGAGAATTGGGGAGAGGTTAAGATTGACCAGGTAGTAATCGGCTCATGTACAAATGGCAGACTTACAGACCTTGAGCGTGCGGCGGAAATCCTTAAGGGTAAGCACGTTAAGAAGGGCATTAGAGTAATCGTATTCCCTGCAACACAGAAGATTTACCTTGATGCACTAAAGAATGGCACATTGTCAACTCTTGTAGAGGCAGGCTGTGTTATTTCAGCTCCCACCTGCGGACCTTGTCTTGGCGGACATATGGGTATTCTGGCGGCAGGTGAGAGATGTGTTTCAACAACAAACCGAAATTTCTTAGGCCGTATGGGACACGTTGAGAGTGAGGTTTACCTTGCAAGTCCCGAGGTTGCGGCGGCATCTGCTATTACAGGCTTTATTTCAACACCTGAGGAGGTAATGTGATTATGAATGCAAAAGGAACAGTAATTAAGTACGGGGATAACATCGATACAGATGTTATCATCCCTGCAAGATATTTAAATACATCGTTGCCGGAGGAGTTGGCAAAGCATTGTATGGAGGATATTGACACAGAGTTTGTAAGCAAGGTTAAGGTAGGAGACATAATGGTTGGCGGTGCCAACTTTGGTTGTGGTTCATCTCGTGAGCATGCTCCTATTGCCATTAAGGCAAGCGGTATTTCCTGCGTAATCGCAGAGAGCTTTGCGAGAATATTCTTCAGAAACTCATTAAACATCGGTTTGCCTATTCTTGAGTGCCCTGAGGCGGCAAAGGCAATAGCAGACGGTGACATAGTATCGGTAAACTTTGATACCGGTGTTATCACCAATGATAGCAATGGAAGCACATACCAGGCAACAGCCTTCCCACAGTTTATGCAGGAGCTTATAAACGCCGGCGGACTTGTTAAGTACATTGAATCAGGTAAAATGTAATTGCATAAGGAGACAGAAAAAATGAGTGAGTTTAATATAGCCCTGATTAAGGGTGACGGAATAGGCCCTGAGATAGTTACAGGTGCCGTAACAGTTCTTGATAAGATTGCAGAAAAGTACAATCATAAGTTCAATTACACAGACGTATTGATGGGCGGTTGTGCAATTGATGCTACAGGTGTACCTCTGCCTGATGAAACTGTAGAAATCTGTAAGGCGTCAGACAGTGTGCTTTTGGGTGCAGTTGGCGGTCCTAAATGGGACGGATGCAAGGAAAGACCCGAGAAGGGACTTCTGGGTATAAGAAAGGCATTGGGACTGTATTCAAATCTTAGACCTTCAATATTGAAGCCGCAGCTGAAGGATGCGTCACCTCTGAAGGATGAAAAGCTAAAGAATGGATTGAATGTAATGGTTGTGCGTGAGCTTACAGGCGGTATTTATTTCGGTGAGAGAAAGAATGCCGAGGATGGCTCATGGGCATCAGATGAAGAAAAGTACAGTGTTGAAGAGGTAAAGAGAATCGGTAAGATTGCTTTTGATACAGCTATGCTTCGTGATAAGAGAGTTGTTTCTGTTGATAAAGCAAATGTGCTAGATTCATCAAAGCTATGGCGTAGAACAATGGAAGAGGTGGCTAAGGATTACCCTGAGGTAACCCTGACACATATGTATGTAGACAATGCAGCAATGCAGCTTGCTATTAACCCTGCACAGTTTGATGTTATTGTTACATCAAACATTTTCGGAGATATTCTCTCAGATTTATCATCAGCCATTGCAGGTTCAATCGGTATGTTGCCTTCAGCTTCATTAGGAGCTATGAAGTGCGGTATGTATGAGCCGATTCATGGCTCTGCACCTGATATTGCAGGTATGGACAAGGCAAACCCCATTGCTACAATTGTATCGGCTGCAATGATGCTTGAAATGTCCTTCGGTCTTATTGATGAGGCAAAGGCAATCAATATGGCGGTTGACAAGGTGCTTGATTTAGGATACCGTACACCTGATATTATGAGTGAGGGTATGACACTTGTTGGCTGTAAGGAAATGGCAAAGCTGATTGCAGACAATATAGCGTAAAAATTGGAGTGAAAAACTTTGGAGAATATTATAAAAGTTCTTCCTACTGTTGCTATGAGGGGATTGGTTGTATTCCCCCATATGCACCTTAACTTTGATGTTGCAAGACCTCAATCAATAAAAGCAATAGAGGCGGCGGCAAATGCAGATTCCTATGTATTTTTGGTAACCCAGCTTCAGGCGGAGACAGAGAAGCCGACAGACGAGGACATTTATCGTGTTGGTACCATTGCTAAGATTAAACAGATAATGCATATGCCCGGCAATGTTACACGCCTTATTGTAAAGGGTGTGTCGAGAGGGGTCGTTGAGGATGTGAAGGAGCTTGAGCCACACATTCTATGTGAGATAAGAGAGCTTGAGGAAGATAAGTGCATTTATAAGGAGCAGGAGGAAGCTTATTGTAACGTTATCAAGCGGAAAATGGAAGAGTATTTTGCACTCAATTCCAAGCTTCAGCCTGATAAATTTCTGAAGATGATGGCGGTGTCAAGCCTTAGCACACTGTGTGATACAGTAGCGGCTATAGTTGAGTTTGACGTAAAAACCAAGCAGTCGCTTTTAAACGAGTTTGACCCTATCAGTCGTGCAGAGGCGTTGCTTGAGCATCTTGACCATCATATAAAGGTAATTGAAATTGAGCAGGAAATAGTTAAAAAGACCCGTGCAAGAATGGATGAGCATCAGCACGAATATTTCTTACGAGAACAGTTACAGGTTATTCAGGACGAGCTTGGCGACAAGGACGGAATCGGTCAGGAGGTCGAGGAGTTCAGAGTCAAGATAGAAAAACTGAAAATCAAAAAGGAATATAAGGTAAAGCTTACAAAGGAGCTTAACAGATTTGCAAAACTGCCTGCGGCAGGTGCTGACAGTGGCGTTTTAAGAACGTATCTTGAAACGGTGTTGGATTTACCGTGGAATAATGTTAAGAAGGAAAGCTTTAACATTAAGAATGCAAGCCAAATACTTGAGGAGGACCACTATGGCCTTACAAAGGTAAAGGAACGAATCTTAGAGTTTTTGGCGGTAAGAAGCCTTACAAAGGGCAAAAACTCGACAGTATTGTGTCTGCAAGGCCCTCCGGGTGTAGGTAAGACATCTGTTGCGAAATCTGTTGCCCGTGCCTTAGGACGCAAATATGTGCGTGTTTCTCTGGGCGGTATTCATGATGAGGCAGATATAAGAGGTCATAGAAAAACCTACATAGGAGCAATGGAGGGCAGAATTATGGCTGCTATCCGTGAGGCAGGTGTTAAGAATCCTGTAGTGTTGCTTGATGAAATTGACAAGATGGGTGTTGACTACAAGGGAGACCCATCTGCGGCATTGCTTGAGGTTCTTGATAATGAACAGAACAGTGAATTCCGCGACCATTATATTGAGATTCCATTTGATTTATCGGATGTATTATTTATAACAACCGCAAACACTCTTGAAACTATTTCACAGCCATTGCTTGACAGACTTGAAATCATTGAGCTGTCAGGCTATACTGCAAGGGAAAAGTATTATATAGCTCGAGACTACCTTGTAAAGAAGGCTTTATCAAAGACAGGAATGAAGGAAAGTCAGTTTGAAATCACAGAGTCGGCCATTAACAGACTTATTGATAGCTACACTCGTGAGGCAGGTGTCAGAAAGCTTGAGCAGACCATAGAAACCCTTATAAGAAAATCTGCAAAGCTTATTTTGGAAACAGAAAGTGATTGTATCAAGGTGGACGAGGATAATCTTTGTGATTTCTTGGGATACCATAAGTTCCATTTCGACCTTATGAATGAAAATGACGAGGTTGGAATTGCTCGTGGTCTTGCGTGGACTTCGGTAGGAGGAGATACTCTTTCGATTGAGGTTAACATTATGGACGGAACAGGCAAGGTGGAGCTGACAGGTAAGCTCGGTGATGTAATGAAGGAGAGTGCAATGGCGGCTATAAGCTACATTCGTTCTCGTTCAAAGAGCTTGGGTATAGAAGAGGATTTCTATACAACTAAGGATATACATATCCATGTGCCTGAGGGGGCAGTGCCAAAGGATGGTCCGTCTGCAGGTATTACAATCGCCACGGCGGTTGTGTCTTCACTTTTAAATATCCCTGTCAGAAAGGATATTGCAATGACAGGTGAAATCACCCTGCGAGGCAGAGTATTACCCATAGGTGGACTGAAGGAAAAGTCTATGGCGGCATACAGAGCAGGCTTCAGGGAGATAATAATGCCCGATGCAAATGTTCCTGACATTGATGATGTACCCGAGGAGGTACGCAACGAAATAAAATATATTCCCGTTACAAGCATGGATGAGGTATTAGAAACAGCTTTAGGAAAGGATTGATTGAAAATGATGAATACAAACATCAATTTCCAGAATGCCACCTTTGAGAAATCGGCAGTAGCAAAGGAGCAGTATCCAAAATCGGATATGCTTGAATTTGCTTTTGCAGGAAGGTCAAATGTAGGCAAATCCTCAATGATAAACAAGGTGCTTAACCGCAAGTCTCTGGCACGTGTGTCAGGCACACCCGGCAAGACCATAACAATTAACTTCTACAACATTGACAGTAAAATTTATCTTGTAGACCTTCCCGGCTACGGCTACGCAAAGCGTTCAAAGGAAGAGGTTGCAAAGTGGGGAAATATGATGGAGGATTATCTTGCTACCCGTGAGCAGCTGGTACAGACCATTTTATTGGTTGACAGCCGTCATACACCCACTCAACAGGATGTGCAGATGGCAGAGTGGATAAGACACTACCATGACAGATTGGTTGTTGTGGCAACAAAGATGGATAAGCTCAAGAAAAGTGAGATTGATACAAAACTCGATGATATTGCAGTAACACTTGAGCTTACGGAGGACGACATTTTAATTCCCTTTACTGTAAATAATGATGAGGGAAAAGAGCTTGTTATAGACCTCCTTACCCTGATGCGTGAGGGCATATTGATGCCTTACGAGGATGAAAAAAATATTGACAAAAACAATGGGATTTGATATAATCAGTTTGAATTTACGGGAGACCGTTAATTTACCTATTTATCTCCAAAAATCGGACGCTTTGCGTTCGATTTTTTATTTTGTTGAATATCCTGTAGCTTTGTACATATATTGTAATGATAGAATTTTTACGGGAGGTATACTATGGAAATCATAAAAGATACGGTAAATATGTGTAATGTAAAGGCAAAGGGTGTCACACAGGCGATGGCGGATGGAGATGTTATTGTACCTGACAGCAAGCCTGATATATTAAAGCTTTTGCAGGTGGATTCAGATGCTGTGGTGACAGATAAGTATATTGAAAATGGCAGACTTGTTATAAATGGACGAGTTAATTTTAAAGTATTATATGTCCCCGATAGTGAGGGTGAAAAGATTAAAAGTATAAACACATCAATGGAATTTCGTCAGGTGGTGGATAGTAGTGGTGCCGACAATAATGTAAAGCTATTTGTAAAACCCTCTGTTTTAAAGGTTGAATTCAATACGGTAAATTCAAGAAAGCTAAGACTTCGTGCCATTGTTCATATCGAGTATGAAATAAACGAACTCAATGAATTAGAGATATGCACAGACATTGTAGATGATACCATTGAAAAGGATTTTTGCGAACTTCAGCTTGAGGATACTGTAGATATATCAGAACATTCCTTTACGGTTAAGGAAATGCTTGAAATTCCATCAGGCAGTGAATCGGTAAAAGAAATTCTGAAAATGGATGTGAAGGTGTTTGATACAGAGTATAAGCCTGTTACAGGAAAGGTTATAGTAAAGGGAACAGTAGGGGTATGCATCCTCTATACAGATACTCTTGATAATGTTAAATTTATAGAGGCAGAAATCCCGTTTACTGAAATATTAGACACTGACGGAGTGTCGGAGGACACCTTATGTGAGATTGATTATACGGTAATTGGTGATTTATGTACTCTTGAGGCAGATGGTGATGGGGATATGCGGTGCATATCGGTGGATGTTGATGTTTGTGCCTCCTTAAAGGGCGTAGAAATGCGAGACAAGGGTGTTTTAAGAGACTGCTTTGTGCCTTATATGGAAACAGACCTTGAAAAACAGGAAATACCGATTACGATTACGTGTGAACGCCCGACAATTGAAAATACCGTTCGTGAGGTTGTTTCAATACCGGAGAATATTCCTGCAGTTAGTGGTGTTTATAACGTTATGTGTACGCCTGCAATTACAAAATCGGAGCTTCAAAAGAATAAAATTCTTTGTGAGGGTAAGCTTGACACATATATTCTGTATTTGACTGATACAACTGAAAATCCCATATATAGCCACAGAAAGGAAATTTCTTTCTCATATATGCTTGATTGCAACAATGACACAACAGGACTTAGATGTGAAATTAAGCCCGAAGTACGTCACGTGAGTTATAATCTTAACTCCAAGGGTGAGGTTGAAATAAGATGCGTGTTATCTGTTGAGTCTGTGCTTATAAAGGAGGATAAGATTTCCAACATAGAGGGGATTAATACTCATATGAAGGATATGGATGATGGCATAGTTATCTGTTTTGCTGAGGCAGGTGAGGATGTGTGGGATATTGCAAAGAGGTATGGAGTTCCAAAGGAAAAGCTTATATATCATAACAACATTGAGGACACAAGGCTTTCGGAAAAGACACGGTTGTTTATTCCGAGCAACTGATTGGTATAACATACCTGTTGAATTTATGTATAAAATGGCGTAATATTAGATTGTAGCAAAGCTACATAATTTTGTTTTCCCCTTAAAGCA
>JAZOBR010000035.1:0-2332 GCA_045596105.1 Candidatus Ornithomonoglobus sp. | reverse complement strand
AATGTTTTGGAGAACTGTGAAGGGATAATACCCTTTGTTTTCCTGTAAAAAACGGAAATCTATATCGTACCAATCCTTTTTAACAACATTAAGAAACATCGGGTCTTTTTGGTATTCTAAGCTGTATTTTAACTTGTTTGGCATATAAATCATAGTTGACCATAGGGTATCGGATATTAAATGTATGTAATAGCCAAAATAGAAATAATACTCAGAATCCTTTGACTTGTCCTTAAGGTATATATCGTAAAACTCCTGATATTGGCAGAATACCTTTGTGCCGTAGGGCCCCCAATGTGTGACTTGAGGGGGTGGGTTAAAATCACCAAAGCTATCCTTTGCACCATAACCGCAGTCGGGTGCCAGGGAGCCTTCCAAAAACTCCTTAATATACTCTTTTGGGATATATTCGCTGTCTATAAATCTCTCTGCTATGCGAAGATGTGTTATCCAGGTTGCCATTTTATATTTCCCCTTCAAAATAAATTAACGAATCTATTATAACCTAAAATAAATGTATTTTCAAGTCGAAATGAAAACTTTTTTGTAAGACCGAGGGGAATATTTCCCCCCTCAGCTTACTTGAATAAGTTAACGATTGAGTCAACCATCTCACCCATATTCTTGAATACGCCCTCTGTCTTGCGTACAAGCTTATTGCGTTGACGGTCCGTTACAGGGTCCATAAGCATTGTAAGACCTGCGCCTATCACTATACCTGTACCGATACCCTTAAAAAATTGTGAATTATTCATACTGATTATCACCTTTCCTGATTAATTTGCATTCGCAACAGTAGTTTATGTCGAATAAGCGCGATTATGATATATAAATAATGTAAGAATTTCTATAAGTTGCCAAAAGATTTATATTGACTATTTTTAATTTTATGATATGATAAATATATAGAAAATTGTAAAATGAGGAGGGGTAAATATGGCAAATATAAGGCCCTTTAAAGGATATTTTTATAACCCTGAAAAGGTTGGTGACATTGCAAGCGTAATTGCACCCACGAAGTATAATATCAGTGAAGAGGAAAAGGACATTCTCTATGGTATGAATAAGTATAATGCAGTGCGCCTTTTTGACGGTCGCACGACTGATACCGACACAGCGGATGATAATAAGTATACCCGCGCTCGAAAATATATGGAGGAGTGGATTGCAGACGATGTCCTTGTACGTGATAAAGAGAATGCAATCTATATGTATGAGGAAACAGTTGTCTTAAACGGTACAAGCTACCAGAACAGAACCTTTGTAACTCTTCTTGAGATTGAGGAGCTGGGACAGGACATTCATATGTGTGAGGAGGTACGCGAAATTTCCAAGGCAGACCGCTATGCGGTTTTAGAGGCAACCAACTCTGATTTGAGTATGATTTCCTGTCTTTACATTGACCGAAACAAGCAGTTATTCCGCCTTATGACACAGCTTAGTGAAATAGCTCCCGATGTTGAGTTTGATTCAAAGGACTTTGATATGCACCAGAGAATCTGGCGTATTACGGATGAGGAGCTGATAAGTAGGATTGTAGAGTATATGAAGGGACTGAAGTTGTACATAACAGACGGACAGACCCGTTACACAACCTGCCTGCAGTATCGTGACTTTATGAAGTCGCAGAACCCCAATCATACAGGTAAGGAGCCGTATAATTATACTATGGTATCATTATTTGACTCTAACTCCGATGGCTTTGCCATTATGCCTGAGCATAGAATGATAAAGGTGCCTAATGGTTATTCGGAGGACTTTTTCGTAGCGCTTGCCCAGGAGCATTTTAAGGTTGAGAAAATCATAGTTGATGCTCAGGATGAGGATATTGTAACAACTATGAAAAAGCAGGTATTAAAAAAGCGTCTTCACTCATGTATGGCTGTATATGCCGGCGGTAATTATTTCTACCGACTGACCCTGACAGACACTGATTACATAAAGCGTGAGCTATTACCGGAAATGAGTGAGGCTTACTGTAATGTTGACACAGTAGTATTGAGAAAGCTTATCATTAATGATATTTTCGGTATCGAGGAAGACTATAAGAAACAGGTTTCAACATCAATCAGTACCCGCGTATGCAAGAAGGCGGTAGAGGATGGAGAAGCAGATCTTATGGTTGTTTTAAACCCCGTAAAGGCAGATATAATCGAAAAGGTTACAGGGGCAGGAGAGAAGTTCCCCTTCCGTACCCTGAGCATTTTCCCCCGTCCTTCGGTGGGTGCAATAATCAATGTAAAAAATGACTAAAAAATTACAAAAAAGTATTGACAAACTATTGTGTATCTGTTATAATTTAACGGTGACCGCATAGAAACGGTTTTTTAAA
>JAZOBR010000034.1:0-8688 GCA_045596105.1 Candidatus Ornithomonoglobus sp. | reverse complement strand
AGAGGTTTTGAGACTTCTTATGAATGAAGTGTCAGAATATCCTGATTTTGTTTTTGCTGCCGTAAAAGGGGATTATGGAAAAGAAATCATTTCTATGTACAACTATGTGGTTGTTATAGGAGTTCCCGAGGAAATCCGCTTGCGGAGAGTTAGAAATCGCTCTTTTCAGAAGTTTGGAAACAGAATACTAATGGGTGGAGATTTGCATAAACAAGAAGAGGATTTTTTTCGGCTGGTTGAATCCCGAAAAGATGATTATGTTGAAAGTTGGTTACATATGTTGAAATGTCCTATCATTAGAGTTGATGGAACAAAGTCTGTTGATGAAAACATTGAGCGCATTATCGAACAAATAAATATATAGATTTTAATTTATAGGCGTAGTTACACAACTGTGCCTATTTTTTATCATACAAAAATCAATTTCTATGCGAAATCTCAACAATAAAATTATTCCACAGAAAATAAAGTTATAGGAATATCCCCCTTGAATTGACAAAACGTGACTTTTGTTATATAATATACTTATACTTCATTTGTGGAGGGGTTTTTATGAAAAGACTGCTATCGGCAATCCTTGCCATGCTTACAGTAATGTCGGCTACTGCCTATGCACTGCCTATCCATAGTGATTGGGCAGAGGACAGCATTGTTACTGCAGATAACGCAGGATTGTTTGTTAATATGAACACAGAAACGGACTTCACGAAGGCTATTAAGCGTGAAAGAATTGCCGAGCTTGTTGTGTTGGCGTATGAGAATATAATGGGTAAGGTATTGGCACCGACTGCTAAGCACTTTGCAGATACAAAGACCGCATATCCCGATATAGCCTATCATCTCGGACTAATGAACGGTACAGGTGATGACACCTTCTCACCTGATGATTACACCACCCGAGAGGCAATGGCAAAAATCATTCTTACCTTGAAATCAAAGGTGGAGGAAAATGTATCAATACCTCTTGACCCCAAATCTCACTTCAATGATTTTTCGGCGGTAAGTGAATGGGCAAGGCCTTATGTTGCCGAGGCAACGGATTTAGGAATTATAAACGGCTTTGAGGATATTACCTTTCGCCCGTTGGAAACCGTAAGCTATCAGGAGGCGGTGGTGCTTCTGTCGAGAAGTGTCAGCCTTAAGAATGTGGGCGGTGCAATTGAGTGGATTGACCCTACAGCACCTCCTCGTGAGATTGATATAAGAAACAAGGTCAGCTCATTGCAGGCGTTTGGTTATGTGAGAGTAAGATGGAGTGGCGGAAGTTATGCCGATGTAAGGGTAACAGAGGCTCGTAACTCATACTATCCCGAGGACATTGCACCTCGCACCCTTACATATGCAGGAAACGGCTACATTGATATAATGCTTAACCCTAACCGAAGGTACGAAATCGATGTAATAGGGGTAAAGACAGTAAAATTCTCCACACCATCAGGTGATAATGACGGGGCGGAGGAGATAGCATTCTCATATCCGAAGAACAAGGAAGAGGCAGATGCTTTGCAGGTAGATGTGACAGTACCCGTATGGCGTGTAAAGAACGGCAAAAAGTACGAGGGTGCAGTTACACTTGTAGTGCATAAGGACATCGCCGAGAGAGTTGAGCTTGTATTTGAGGATATATTCAATGGTGAGGAGAAGTTCCCCATAAAGAGTATCGGTGCCTATGCATGGCGTGGTGACGGCGGCGAACACAATGGCGGAACAGCCATCGACATAAACGCTGACGAAAATTACTGCTTATACGGAAATGGTACTATTATCGGTAAGTATTGGAGGCCCTACGAGGACGAGTTTTCGATAACACCCTACGGTGATGTAGTAAATGCGTTTGAAAAGTACGGCTTCACCTGGGGCGGAGACGCGTGGCGTAATCCAAGAGATTATATGCACTTCTCATACCTTGGCAGATAGGAATAAAAAATCAGGAACTTTCGTTCCTGATTTTTTATTCCTCATTAAATATTTCGGGTGTTTCAAGGGTAATATGCCCGATTGTGGCACCTCGAAGCTCGTCAAGTACCATATTTGCCGCACGCTCCATATCAACCTCACCGCCTGAGATTACAAAGCCGCGTCGTCTACCGATAAGCT
The DNA here is from genome assembly GCA_045596105.1 of Candidatus Ornithomonoglobus sp. GTDB lineage: Bacteria > Bacillota > Clostridia > UBA1381 > UBA1381 > Ornithomonoglobus. Next base: position 6,591 of record JAZOBR010000034.1, on the reverse strand, counting down.
CCAACACCTCGTAGCCCTCAAGCTCTGCGATTTCATCCTTGATTTTATAACGCTCCTTTAAAGCATCGGGATAGTTGTCCCGCAGATAGTCGCATAGAGAATATGCCAAAAGCTCACGATTTATAATCTCGTCCTTGATGGCACCAGTGTACGCAAGACGCTTTGCAATCTCCTGGTCCTCAAACTTAGGCGGCAGAATACCGGGGGTGTCCAGAAGCTCTGCATCACCCTTGATGCGAAGCCATTGCTTGCCGCGGGTAACACCGGGACGGTCACCTGTCTTGGTGCTCGCCTTACCTAACAGCCTGTTTATAAGGCTTGACTTACCAACATTGGGAATACCCACCATCATAAGTTTTAAAGTTCGTGTTCTGCCTCTTTCAAGGTCGCGCTCAATCCTGTCGGCAACCAAGGCTCTTGCCTCGGCTAAAACTGTGTTAATGCCCTGACCTGTGGTACAGCTTATGGGAATGACACGAATGCCATGGTTCTTGTACCACTCAATCCACTCACGGGTACGCTCGGGGTCAGCTAAGTCTGCCTTATTCATGACAAGTAAGCGTGGCTTGTTTTTAATGATATCATCGAAGTTGGGGTTCCTGCCCGAGAAGGGAATTCTTGCATCAAGGATTTCCACCACCACGTCAATCATTTTAAGGTTTTCCTCAATCAAATGGCGTGTTTTGGCCATATGACCGGGATACCATTGTAAATTATTCTGCATAAATGAACCTCCATAAAAAGCGGAGTAACAACTCCGCTTTTTATTATTTTGTTTTACCGAATGTGCTAAAGGGCCAGAATCTGAACTGTGACTTACCGAAGATAGCATTCTCGTCAACCTCACCAAGTTGTGATGAACGGCTGTCAAGTGAATTGCCGCGATTGTCACCCATTGCGAAAACGTGTCCCTCAGATACAGTGAAGGGATACTCTGTCATAGAATCGGTGGGGTAGGTTTCACCTGAATAGTATGGTTCCTGTAGCTCCTCACCATCAACATAAACCTTGCCGTCACGCAAATCTACAGTTTGTCCCTCTGTTGCGATAATACGCTTTATATAGTAAACATTCTTATAATTATTGGGCAAACGAAAAGACTCAATAAATCTTTCGAAGGTGTTTAACTCATCCTTACCCTTGCTGTTTGCAAGTGCATCATAATACTCCTCTCTATCTGTGTAGTTGGAGTCAAGGACGATTATGTCACCTGCCTTTGGCTCATAGCCAAGCTTTGTAACAATCAGTCTGTCGTTATTCATAAGAGTGGGGGACATGCTCGGTCCGTCAACCCTTACAATATCGAATAAAAAGCCCTTAATCAAAAACGCAATTATAATTGCAATAACGATTGAATATGCCCACTCGAAAATCTCTCTGCCGATTTTCTTGGCGGTTGATTTAGTCTTAGTATCTTCTACTGTTTCTTCTGCATTAATCTCAGGCATCTCATTCATAGCATCTTCATTCATAAAGAAAAACCCCCCTAAAAAAAGAGCAAGCCTGCTCCTTTAATTCAGTATGAAGAAAAGGAATAGCTTTATGGCGGTGCGTTTGCACCGCCACAGCATTATAACTATAGTTATATCTTTTCCTTAACCTTAGCAGCCTTACCTACACGATCTCTTAGATAGAATAGCTTAGCACGGCGAACCTTACCGTGTCTTACTACCTCAATCTTCTCAACGTTAGGTGAGTTTAACGGCCATGTCTTCTCAACGCCAACACCGTATGAAATACGACGAGCTGTGAAAGTCTTGCCGATACCGCCGCCCTGAATCTTGATGATTGTACCCTCGAACATCTGAGTTCTTGTTCTTGTACCCTCGACAATTCTCTGGTAAACCTTTACTGTGTCACCAACCTTAATCTCAGGAAGGTCAGTTCTTATCTGGTCTTTTGCGATTGAATCAAGAATTGCTTTTGTGTTCATGATTTAATCCTCCTTTATTTTCTGGGACATTCGTGCCGACCAAGGCAGAGGACTATCCGTAATACCGTACCATTATATCATAGTTATCCCGTATTTGCAAGACTTTTTTTCTCACGAGTACACAAAAATTTCGTATAATTTAACAGTTATCGTTGGTTATTATGACTATTATTGACAATTATGCATTTTAGGCGTATAATTAGCATATAAAATAAAAAGGAGATTTTGCTATGAAGGTATTGCTTATAAACGGTAGTCCCCATAAGGATGGATGCACAAATCGCGCATTATGCGAGGTGGCTTCATCACTTAACGAAAACGGTATTGAAACAGAGATTTTCTGGATAGGTAAGGACGCAGTGCATGGCTGTGTGGTATGCGGCGGTTGTGCCAAAACCAACAAATGCGTATTTGATGATTGCGTAAATGTACTGTCAGAGAAAATGGCAGAGTGCGACGGTATGGTGGTTGGCTCACCTGTGTATTATGCATCCCCCAACGGTGTATTGCTGGCCGTAATGGACAGATTATTTGGTATTTGTCCACATTTGGTACATAAGCCTGCGGCATCGGTGGCATCAGCAAGAAGAGCAGGAACAACCGCAACTCTTGATGCAATCAATAAGTATTTCACAATCCGTCAGATGCCTCTTGTATCCTCAACCTATTGGAATATGGTCCACGGCTCAAAGGCAGAGGACGTGGAAAGGGACCTCGAAGGCCTGCAGACCATGCGAAATATCGGTAAAAATATGGCATGGCTTATAAAATGCATCGATGCCGGTAAGAGGGAAGGGATAGACATTCCCGTAGCCGACAGCGGAAACAGAACAAGCTTTATAAGATAACAAAAAAGCGTCCATTGGACGCTTTTTTGTTAGTCTATTTCCACAAGCTTTGAAATTGGTACATTTAGAACCTCACCTATGTTAAATAATATTTTTATTGATGGAAAAAATAGCTATTTGGTCTAAAATGTAATTTATCGGCTACATTCGGGATTACCTACTTTCTTCTTCCATTTACCAATGCGGTATATCGTTGCGGTTATAGTAGCACCCATTATCCAGGTTGTCAACAAGGAAATCTGTATACATTCCTGATTACCGAAGGGTAGCTCGGGTGTTCTTGTAAGGAATGAAATTGCATATGCTACGGGTACACGAATGAATACGCTTGTGATAAGTGAAATCCACATAGGTGTCATTGTGTCACCTGCACCGCGCATAACACCCGAAAGTGATTGTGTAATAGCCATTGCGATATAGCCTGCGGCAAGTATTCGCATAAGGTGTGCGCTTAAATCCACAAGCTCTTTGGTATCGGTAAAGATGCCCATAAGGTATTTGCCGAAAACAAGAATTATTGCGGTGATTATTGTGGATGTTAAAACTGCAATGAAGGTACCCTGCTTAGCACCCTTTGTGACTCTGTCGAACTTACCTGCACCAACATTCTGCCCGGCATAGGTTGTCATAGCAGTACCAAAGGATAGGTTCGGCATCATCGCAAAGCCGTCAACACGCATAACAATGATGTTTGCCGCAATGAATGAAGCACCGAAGCTATTGGTAAGTGACTGCACAATTATCATAGCCGACGAGAAAATAGCCTGAGTTGCACCTGAGGGGAGACCAAGCTTAACAATTCTCTTAAGATGCTCCTTGGACATTTTCAGGTGTGATAGTTTTAGCTCATACATATCGTGCATATTAGCAAGCTTCCACATACAAAGTATGGAGGAGACAAGCTGTGCTATGGCTGTTGCAATCGCAACGCCTGCAACACCCCATCTGAATACTGCAACAAACAAAATGTCAAGGATTATATTTACTACAGTTGCTATAATCAGGTACAAAACTGCAGAGAACGAGTCTCCAAGTCCACGCAGAATGCCGCTGAGAATGTTATAGTATGCCATGCCCGCAACTCCCAGCATAGTAATTGTAAGGTACTGAGAGCATTGGTCTAAAATCTCGGGCGGTGTATTGAGTGCAGTAAGAATGGGTCTTACAAAAATCGGAGTCACCACCATCATAACAACGGAAACAATAGCGGTTATTGTTATACAGGTGCCGATTGTCTTTGACAAATCCTCTCTCGCTCTTGCACCGAAATATTGTGACACCATAACGCTGGCACCAACGGAAATACCTATAAACAACACCAACAGCATATTGATAATGGGAAGGGAGCTTCCTACTGCCGCAAGAGCATTGTCGCCTTCATATTGACCGATAACAATACTGTCAACGGTGCTGTAAAGCTGTTGTGCGATATTTCCGATAATCATAGGGATGGAGAAAGTAAGTATTTTCTTCCACGGAGTTCCTGTGGTCATATCGGTCGGTTTAAATAAATCTTTTATCATCAATCATCTGTCCTTTTCTCAATGTAACTTAACCATTATATCACAAACTCAATTTTAATTCAATATACAATCAGGATTTTTTTTAATTTGTTAAAGTCAAAAAAATACCGATTGAAATTGACAAACGGTAAAAATTAGAATATAATGTGAGAGATTGATTTTGAAAGGACAGAAAAAATGAGTATACTAAACGCTCTTAACATAACCCACAGCTATGGTGGCAGACAGATTTTGGAGGATGCATGCTTTCGGCTTTTAAAGGGTGAGCATATCGGACACGTTTGTGCAAACGGTGAGGGAAAATCCTCATTTTTGAATATTATAACAGGCAAGCTTCAACCCGATATGGGTACTGTTGAATGGTGCAGTCATATAACCTACGGATACCTTGACCAGTATTCAACCCTTCAGGCAGGGAAAGCCATCAAGGATGTATTGCGTGATGCCTTTTCACACCTTACTGACCTTGAGAATGAAATGCTTGCAATGTATGACAAAATGGCGGATGCTACGGATGATGAAATAGCGGAAATGATGGAGGAGGTAGGTGAGATTCAGGAAATCCTCGATTCCTCGGGTTATTATCAGATTGACACCAAGATTTCCGAGTATGCAAACGGTCTCGGCTTGGGTGAAATCGGACTTGACAGGGATGTATCTGAGCTTTCTGGCGGACAGCGTGCAAAAGTGCTTTTGGCGAAAGTGCTTCTGGAAAACCCGATGATTTTGATTTTGGACGAGCCTACAAACTTCCTTGATGAAAACCACATATCGTGGCATGCAAGCTTCTTGGAAAACTACGAGAATGCATTTATACTTGTTTCCCACGATATACCCTTTTTGAGTCGTGTCACAAATGTGATATATCATCTTGAAAATTCAATACTTACCCGATACAAGGGTACTTATGATGATTTTCAGCGTATGTATGAAATCAAGAAGCAACAGGTTGAGCAGGCATATAAAAAGCAACAGAAGAGAATTGCGGATTTAGAGGAATTTGTGGCTAAAAACAAGGCAAGAGCCGCCACTGCCACTCTTGCAAGGTCGAGGCAGAAGGAGCTTGACAAAATGGATAGAATTGAGCTTGCTCCCGAGAGAATAAAGCCGGTTTTTGGGTTTTGTTTTGATCGCACCCCCGGTAAGGTGGTAATTTCAGCCAAGGACCTTGTAATTGGATATGACACCCCCCTTACAAGGAAGGTGTCCCTTGAAGTTGAAAGAAACAAAAAGATTGCAATCAAGGGCGCGAACGGTATTGGAAAGTCCACTCTTTTGAAAACACTTCTCGGCATAATCAAGTCAATAGAGGGTACTGTTGAGCATGACGAGTTTATGAGCGTGGGCTATTTTGAGCAGGAGGAGAGTGCATCGGATAAGACCGCTCTTGACGAGTTCTGGGATGAGTTCCCGTCTCTTACAAATGCAGAGGCAAGAGCCGCCCTGGCAAAGTGCGGACTAACCACCGAGCATATAACCTCTCAGATGAAGGTGCTATCAGGGGGAGAGAATGCAAAGGTAAGATTGTGTAAGATTATGCAGTGTCCTGCAAATATTCTTGTACTTGACGAGCCTACAAATCATCTTGATATTGATGCGAAGGAAGAACTTAAAAGGGCGGTAAAGGAATACAAGGGAACGGTATTGCTTGTAAGCCATGAGCCTGAATTTTACGAAGATGTGGCTGATGAAATTTGGGATGTGTCGGCTTGGAGCCTGAAAACAGAATTTTGATGAGAATGAGATTTTTTTAAATGGAATCAAGAAAATTCGGTTTTTGAAAGAGCATTTCTAAGGCTATTTCATTCTTTTTGGCAATGGCAATGATAATTTGATTTATGCCTGTCATGAGTATGGCTGATCCCAATGCTCCTGCAGGGCTTTCGGGCGTTAGTCAGTATTTGCAGAAATCTGAAACCTTGTCAAATGATGACAGAATAGGTGTTCCTGTAAATGTTCATATATTATGATTCTAAAAAGACCTATACATCAGGTGCATTAGACTCAAATGTTGCAATTTATGTAATGAACACAAGGACAGAAAGAATCGGTTCTGATAGTGTCAGTACAATTATTGCGGATTTTTATTATTCAGTAGGTGTCCCTTGGGACACCTCTCATTATACAGTTCCTTTTTATATTTTGCCGACCTTAAGGCCGAAATTTAAAAAAATTGAATCCATCGCAAAAAAAATGTTGATTTTTTTGAAAAAATGTGCTATTATATTTTGTGTGAAATCATCTTGAAAAGGAGACTTTATTATGAAAAAGATTTATGAAGGAAAAA
>JAZOBR010000033.1:0-10523 GCA_045596105.1 Candidatus Ornithomonoglobus sp. | reverse complement strand
TAATCCCGAAACGGGGATTATCACTTTTTTTATGCGGATATTCAGAGGCTTTTATAAAGGGATGGGTAACATGGGAAAATATAAGTTTATGCAAAATGGGGAATGTGAGTTCTTCCCCTGCCATAAGGGATGCGGAGAGAGAGATTTTAACTGTCTTTTCTGCTACTGTCCTTTGTATTACGATATAGAGTGTGGTGGCAGTTTCACTCTTACAAAGGATGGGGTAAAGGATTGCACAAGCTGTCTTGTGCCTCATAAAAAGGAAAATTACGATTTGATTATTTCAAGGATTGCAGAATTTAACAAAAGGGGTGGTGGAAATGATGAATGAGTTTAGCAGACTTCACCCCTTTGTCAGCTTTCTGTATTTTGTGACGGTCATTGCCTTTTCAATGGTTTTTATGCACCCTGTATGTCTTGGTATATCGTTTGTATGCTCCTTTACATATTCGGCTATCCTGGGAGGCAGGCGTGCGTTTATATTTAACCTTGGATGCATAATGACCTTAGGGGTAATGTCCATAATCCTGAATCCCGTATTCAATCACGAGGGTGTGACCGTCCTGGGCTATTTCCCTGACGGAAAACCCTTTACCCTTGAATCGGCAATATATGGACTGATGGCGGCAATGATGATAATATCGGTTATTGCATGGTTTTCGTGTCTTGCAAAAATAATTACGAGTGATAAAATAATGTATCTTTTTGGTAAGATTATTCCTTCGTTATCCCTTGTGCTTTCAATGGTATTAAGATTTATACCAAGGCTTAAAAGGGAATTGCTACAGGTGATGCGAGCGCAAAAGGGTCTGGGAACGGATGGGAAAGGCATTGCGGGAAAGCTCAAATATGGTATCAAGGTACTGTCAATCGTTACTACTTGGGCGTTTGAGGATGGTGTGGTACGAGCAGACAGTATGAAAAGCCGAGGCTATGGTTTGCCACAAAGAACTGCATTTTTTATATACCGCTTCACAAAACGTGATTGCCTCATACTATGTGCTGTTGTCCTATTGGGTGGCTTGGTGATTGCAGGGGGCATAATGGGAAATATGGCGTTTTTGTATTTCCCTCAGGTGAGTCAGGTGATGATTAGCGGGGATAGGGTTGTAACCTTCATAGCATATGTTGCACTATGTGTTATGCCCATTATTACAGAAGGTTGGGAGGCCTTGAGATGGAAAGTATTAAAATCGAAAATTTAAGCTTTAAATATCCCTTGGCGGATTCATTTGCATTGAATAATATAAGCATTATCATAAATTCGGGTGAATTTGTAACCGTCTGTGGTAAATCAGGATGTGGTAAGTCCACCCTGCTAAGACACATTAAGCCTGTTCTGGCACCTCATGGTGAGATGAAGGGCAGTGTTTTAATTGGTGGTATGAATGCCTTTTTAATGACAGAGAAGGCTCAGGTAGAGGATATAGGCTATGTGTTTCAGAATCCCGACAGTCAGCTTGTGACGGATAAGGTGTGGCACGAGCTTGCTTTTGGTCTTGAGAGCTTGTCCTATCCTGCGGATGAAATACGCCGACGGGTAGCAGAGATTGCATCCTTCTTCGGTATCGGTGAGTGGTTTTCAAGAGATGTGAGTGAATTATCGGGAGGACAGAAGCAGTTATTAAATCTTGCATCGGTTATGGTGATGAGACCGAGGGTGTTGCTCCTTGACGAGCCTACCAGTCAGCTTGACCCCATTGCGGCGGAAACCTTTTTGGGTATGGTAAAAAAGATTAACCGAGAGCTTGGGGTTACGGTGGTATTAACAGAGCATAGGCTTGAGGAAATATTTGGGATAACCGATAAGGTGGGAGTAATGGAAAATGGCAGACTCTTTGCCTATGGTACACCTACAGAGGTTGCAAGGGAGCTATATTCCACAAATAATGAAATTTTTATGGCACTGCCCACGCCTATGCGTGTGTATTTTTCAAAGGCTTATGATGGGACGAGCCCCGTAACGGTTCGTGACGGCAGAGGCTGGCTTTTGAAACAAAATATAGAAAAGACTGTTGAGAAGGAGGAAAAGTACCCTGCAACGGACGAGGTATTAAGGCTTAAGGATATATGGTTTCGATACGAAAAGAACTTGCCCGATATATTGAAGGGATTATCACTTTCACTTAACAGGGGAGAGTTGTACGCCGTAGTAGGCGGTAACGGTAGCGGAAAGACTACGATGCTATCGGTTGCTTCGGGAGTAATGAAGCAGTATAGAGGCAAGGTAAAAACCGATAAGAAAATCGCACTCTTGCCTCAGGACCCAAGAAGTCTGTTTGTTAAAAAGACGGTGGAGCTTGATTTGTTTGATGTGCTTGACGGGGCAGAGATGAATGAGGATGAAAAGAAGAAGGTAGTAGCCGACGTGGTGGATTTTTGCGAGCTTGACGGATTGCTTGCCCGTCATCCCTTTGATTTATCGGGAGGTGAGGAGCAACGAGTGGCATTGGCAAAAATTCTGCTTGCAAAGCCTGATATATTGCTTATTGACGTGCCCACAAAGGGACTTGACGCACACTTTAAAATAAAGCTTGCAGGGCTTCTTGGTGAGTTAAAAAAACAGGGTATGGCAATATTGATGGTGTCACACGACATTGAGTTCGCGGCAAGATACAGTGATAGGGTAGGAATGTTTTTTGATGGTGTAATCATAAGTGAAGCAACACCGCGACAGTTCTTTTTGTCAAATAGCCTTTACACAACCTCGGCGGTAAGAATGGCACGGGGTATTGTCGATGGTGCAGTAACGGCAGAGGATATAATTTATGTCATCGGCGGTAACGCAACAAAGGAGAAGAGAAATGGGTAAGAGAAAAATCAGTATATGGAGAATAATTGCAGGATGTGTATTCCTTGGTGGATTTTTGTATCTGCAGTTTGGCGCGGCAGGTAATTTTGAGGGCGACACCCAGGTGCTTTTGCAGACCTTGGGTATAGTGCTTTTAGGCTGTGCATTAGCCTTTGGATTACCAATCCGCAAGAGGGATACGGCAGAGGCAAAGGTAAAACGCCCTCTTACAACAAAAACCATAGTTGCACTCTTGTTCATTATGTTACTAATCCCCGTAACAGTTATTTTCGGGATGTTTGTATTAAAGAATGGAAAATACTACTTTGTAAGTCTTTTGGTGATAATTGAGGCAATCGCGGCATTTATGCTTGCCTTTGAAGGACGCAAGCCTCAGGCAAAGGAGCTTATAATAATAAGCGTATTATGTGCAATAGCAGTAGGCGGCAGAATAGTGCTGGCAGGTGTGCCGATGTTTAAACCTATTATTGCAATCATAGTAATTTCAGGCGTTGCCTTCGGAGCGGAAACGGGATTTTTAGTAGGAAGTGTGTCGGCATTCGTGTCCAATTTCTACTTTGGGCAATCGGCGTTTACCCCTTGTCAAATGCTTGCATGGGGATTAATCGGCTTTATAGGCGGCCTGATGTTTAAGGGGAGCAGATTGAGGACAAGTCCCATAGTGTTGGCAATATTCGGATTTTTTGCGGTGCTTGTAATCCATGGTGGAATCACAAACACAGTATCGGCTATGATGTTTTACCCAAGCCTTACCCCGAAGCGTATTATATCATCCATGGTATTAGGCTTGCCCTATGATTTGATGTTTGCCACATCAACGGCATTCTTCTTGTACTTCCTCGCACCGCCTATTGGTGAAAAGCTTGACAGAATCAAAATAAAATATGGTATATAAATCAAAACGAGCATTTGCCATTGCAAATGCTCGTTTTTTGTTATAGTCTTACGCTTTCACCGTTGGCTCTCAGGTATTCCTTCAAGTCGCGAATTTCGATTTCCTTGAAATGGAACAGGCTTGCCGCTAATACTGCGTCTGCCTTTCCCTCGCGGAGTGCATCAAGGAAATGCTCCATTGTACCTGCACCTCCCGATGCGATTACGGGAATTTTAACTGCCTCCGAAATGGTGCGTGTAAGCTCCAGGTCGTAGCCTGCCTTTGTGCCATCACAGTCCATGCTTGTAAGGAGTATTTCGCCTGCACCCAGACGCTCTGCCTTCTTTGCCCACTCTAGGGCATCAAGACCTGTGTTCACTCGTCCGCCGTTGAGGTACACGTCCCAACCGGTGCCATCCTCGCGACGCTTTGCATCAATGGCACATACCACGCATTGTGACCCGAACTTCTTTGCGGCATCCTGAATCAATTGGGGATTCTTGATTGCGGCACTGTTTACCGATACCTTGTCGGCACCTGCATTCAGAATAGTGCGGAAATCCTCAACAGTACGGATTCCACCGCCTACTGTGAAGGGAATAAACACTCTCTCTGCTACCTTTTTTACCATATCTGCAACAGTATCGCGTTGGTCACTTGACGCGGTTATGTCCAAAAACACAAGCTCGTCTGCACCTGCCACATTATAGGCCTCGGCACAAGCCACAGGATCACCTGCGTCAATAAGGTTTACAAAATTTACGCCCTTGACAACTCTGCCGTCCTTAACATCAAGACAGGGAATAATTCTTTTTGCATACATAGTGTGTCCCTCCTTAAAGATTGATGAATTTCTTTATTATTTCCATACCCACATCACCCCTCTTTTCGGGGTGGAACTGCAGGGCAAAGATGTTGTCCTTCTCAATTGACACACCTATGCGTGTGCCATACTCTGTGTAGGAGGATATGATGCTTGTGTCCTCAGGCTCAATGTAGTATGAGTGAACAAAATATACATAGGGCTTGTCCTTTGAAAGCACCTTGCTATCAATGACACAATCAATATCGTTCCAACCCATATGCGGAATTTTAAGACCACATTCGGGTATTTTTTTGATTTTACCCTTGAATATACCAAGACCGTTTGCTCCGGGACTTTCCTCACTCTCCTCGAACAGAAGATGAAGTCCCAGGCAGATGCCTAAAAAGGGCTTGCCGTTTACGGCGCGCTTTTTAACTGTCTCTATAAGACCGCTGTTTGCCATACACTCCATTGCATCACCAAAGGAGCCAACGCCCGGCAGTATAACATGCTCGGCATTCATAATGGTGACGGGGTCTTTTGTTATCTCAGAGTCTGCTCCAAGGAAATCCAAAGCATTTTTTACACTGTGCAGATTGCCTGCACCATAGTCAATTATTGCAATCATTTTTTGTCCCTCGTAAAATAATATATATAATTAATTGTAACACATTTTTATGCCAATTTCAACAGTAAAATACAACAGTATATAGTTTTACTTTTTAACAGATATATTTTATTGACCGAGGGGGTGGGATGTGATATAATCAAGGCATAAAAAATACTTATGGAGGATAAGATTATGAGCTTAAAAGTTGGTGTAGTAGGTCTTAGCCCTATGGGTGTACGCCATTTAGAGGCTGTACTTGACAAGGGTGAAGAGGTTTTTGCAATTTGCGATGTGAATGAGGAGAGATTGAAGACAGCGGGTGATGACCACAATATCCCCGAGGATAGACGCTTTACTAATTGGCGTGACCTTTTGACGGTTGAGGGTCTTGAAGCAGTAATAATCTGTACACCTGATCAGCAGCATCGTGAGATGGCGGAGGCATTTTTAGATAATAATTACCACGTTATGTGTGAAAAGCCTCTGGCACTTACTCGTGAGGATATAGTTGCGCTTGTTAAGGCATCAAAGAAAACAAACAAGAAATTTATGGTAGGTCAGCTATGTCACTTTACCCCTGCATTTATAAAGGCAAAGGAACTATGTGATGCAGGAACAATCGGTGAGCTTTACTATGTAGAGTCAGAGTATGCCCATGACTATGAGCATATGTTCCGTGAAAATGATGAAACTTATTGGCGTTGTGACCCCAAGAGACATGGCGTAGTTGGCGGTGGTTGCCACGCAGTTGATTTGCTTTGTTGGTTTGCGGGCTATCCCGAGGAGGTTTTCGCTTATGGTGCGCACAAGCTTCTTCCCATGGTACCCTATGATGATGCTACAATCTCAGTGTTGAAGTTCAAGAATGGCGTTTGCGGTAAGGTATTCATTTCAACAGGTTGTAAGAGACCGTACACAATGCGTACCTTGATTTACGGAACAAAGGGTACAATCATTTGCGACAACAGATCAGGCATCGTGACTCTTTACACAGTAGGAGAGGACGGAATAGAGATTAAGGAAGAGTCTATATCTGTAGAAATTACTGACCATAATGCAAAGGGTGAGTTTGTGGGCTTTGCAGAAACAATCGAAAAAGATGCAAAGGAGTATATGGATGCTACTTTGGGTGCAAGAGCTATTGAGGTATGTCTTGCAATCGTTGAGTCATCAGAGACAGGCAAGCCTGTACAACCAAACTACAATTTTGAATAATTTTAAAAGGAACAGATTTTCTGTTCCTTTTTTGTTGCTGTGGGGAGGGACTGTGGTGTGCCTTCCCGTTTAGAGAATCTATAGCAGAATATTAACCTGGTGGTTGTTTGTTACAATCTCCGTTATGGGGTATGTAAGCCAGAACCAGTCAAGACCTATTCTTGAAAACAGGTATCCCAATGGTACGAATAATACTACTGTACGGATGATGGTAAGCAAAGAGCTTTTGATGCCATAATGGTGTCAATTCCAACACCTGTGCATGTGGCAATGGCTATATCAAAAGCTAGATGGGATATATAATTGAAAGTGCGGTAAGTTGTGATTCGGAAATACGGATCGTCAAACAGACTGACTACAATGTTATAAAGTGCTTGACTTAACAGTACAAGCATTGCGGTAGGAGCAATCTTAAACAAAATTTTATTGGTTTTTCCGTACAGAAAAATTGTTTTCATATGCGGATTTATCCATATCCTACAATCCTCCCTGATACACATATTTGCTGTAAGGGCATTATAAAACTATTCCAAGTAAAAGTTAATTGGATAATACCATTTTTGATACGATTGTTGTATTGCTGATATTTTTTGACAAAAAAATTTAAAAATTTTCAAAAAGAGTCTTTTTTTATTTAGCAAAGTGTGGTATACTAATACTTAGTTATGTTAAAGGGGTGAAGATATGAAAAGAATCGGATTCGATAATGAAAAATACCTTAGAACACAATCCGAGCAAATTCGTAAGAGAATTGAAGAGTTTGGCGGCAAGCTTTATCTTGAGTTTGGCGGCAAGCTTTTTGACGACTTCCATGCATCACGAGTCTTGCCCGGCTTTGAACCCGACTCAAAGATGCGTATGCTTCAGCAGTTGAAGAATGAGGTGGAGATGGTTATAACCATCAATGCAGCAGACATTGAAGCAAACAAGATTCGCGGGGATTGGGGTATAACATACGATGAAGATGTCCTGAGACTTATTGATACCTTCCGTGAGCTTGGTCTTTTTGTGGGTAGTGTGGTTTTGACACGATACACAGGTCAGGCGGCGGCAAACAGCTTTTTGAAGAATCTTGAAAAGCTTGGTATCAAGTGCTATCGTCACTACCCAATCCAGGGCTATCCATCAGATGTTCAGTACATCGTGTCTGAGGATGGCTTCGGTAAGAATGATTATATTGAAACAACCCGTTCACTTGTGGTGGTAACTGCTCCCGGCCCCGGCAGTGGCAAAATGGCTACTTGCCTGAGTCAGCTATATCATGACTATAAGCGTGGAATAAAGTCGGGTTATGCAAAGTTTGAGACATTCCCAATCTGGAACCTGTCACTAAATCACCCTGTAAACCTTGCATACGAGGCGGCAACTGCAGATTTGAATGATGTAAATATGATTGACCCCTTCCACCTTGATGCCTATGGCTATACGGCGGTAAACTACAACCGAGATGTTGAGATTTTCCCCGTCCTTAGTGCAACCTTCCAGAAGATTCAGGGAGAGTGTCCTTATAAGTCACCTACAGATATGGGTGTTAATATGGCGGGCAACTGCATCCTTGACGATGAGGTTTGTAAGGACGCATCAAAGATGGAAATCCTACGCCGATATTATGCGGCAATGGTGAGAAAGTTCAAGGGCTTAACAGATGATGACGGTGAGATTCGTAAGCTTGAAATCCTTATGAATCAGGCAGGCATCACACCTGAAATTTGCCCCGCGGTAACCGCGGCAATGGAGAAGGCGGAATCATCAAACGGTCCTGCAGGAGCTATGGTATTGCCCAACGGACAGGTGGTAACAGGTAAAACCTCAAGCACCCTGGGTGCTGCATCGGCAATGATTCTGAATGCCTTAAAGCTATTAGGCGGTATAGATGATGAGCTTGAGCTTATTTCAAGTGAGGTTTTAGCGCCTATATGTGAGCTTAAAACGGATTATCTAAAAAATAAAAATCCTCGCTTGCATGTTGACGAGGTACTGCTTGCACTTACAGTATCAGCACTAAATGACCCCGAAGCAAAGCGTGCCAAGGAACAGCTTGCCAACCTTGACGGATCAGATGCACATTTCTCAGTAATCATAAGTGATTCGGATGAAATGGTATTACGTCGATTGGGAATAAACGTAAGCTGTGAGCCGAGATACGAAACAAAGCAGCTCTATCACAAGAACTAAAATGTAAATCGGCAGACTCAAAGACAAAGTATTCCGATTTCTGTATTAAAAAAAGTAATTATGGGATAAAATATAAGAAAGGAGGAGAATAAATGAAGTATGTATGTGACGTATGTGGTTACGAGTACGACGAGACAGTTGGTGACCCTGATTCAGGCGTAGCTGCCGGTACAAAGTGGGAGGATGTTCCTGAGGATTGGGTATGTCCCTTGTGTGGCGTTGGTAAGGACCAGTTTTCAAAATCAGAATAAAAAATAAATGCTATCGGCTTCGATAGCATTTATTTTTTTATTCATCCATATAGCCTGAAAGCTTTTCTATGGTACGCCTGGGTGAATCCTTTGCAGTACCCAATTCCATATCCCGGTTGCGGTAGTCAAATTTCAGGGTAAACTTGTGAATATCCTCCTGAATTCGTGCCAGCTCAGACTCCTGTTTCCTAACAAGGGCATGGATAAACTCCTTTGCATCCTTGTCCTTTAGTTCCTCTCGGACGTTCTTTACAAGCATATCAAAGTGAAGCATACATACGCCCTTTGATTTCTCGAATGTTTCCTTGAACTCATCATCCTTTGCCCACATAAATAAAAGTGTGCGTGAATAACGCTCCATTGTATAGTTTGCCTTTTCACAGACAACGCATCCTGACAAAAGCTTATGACCAAATTCAGAAAAAGGCTTGACAAAATCATCCTTATTCTTTTTAAACAGGCTTTTTTTTGGGGTAGTACGGGAGTCGGTGTCAAGCTCACTTAATTTCTTTCGGACATCATCAAGATGAGTGTCAAGCATAAGTGCAAGGGGTAGCTTCTTATCGTGTGAAAACATAGCGGTGAAATGACGATTGCAAAACCCCTTCTCATTGGAGTTAATGCGAAAATCAGGCTCCATCATAGCAGGACCCATCGCATACTCCACAGCCTCCGCTTCAAGCCTTTTGTGAAGCTCGCACAGGGGACATTCGCAGTCAATTTCGTATGCCTCGTTTATTGGTATTGTATAAATTGTTTCCTTCATTTTTTATCCTCTGAAATAGTTGATTGCATCACTTAGGGTAGTGACACCGTATACTGTAAGTCCTTTGGGTGGGTTAATGCCACGCATGGACTGCTTGGGTACAATAGCTGTTTTGAAGCCAAGACTGTGAGCCTCAAACAATCTCTTTTCAAGATTTCCTACAGAGCGTAGCTCTCCGCCCAAACCAACCTCACCGATAAACATAACATCGGGAGGGATTACGAAATCCTTTTTGCTTGCGGCAATGGCAACGCAAATTCCCAAATCAACGGCAGTTTCGTCTATTCGCAAGCCACCTGCCACATTTATGTAAATATCGCAGTTAGACAGATTTAGTCTTGCACGCTTTTCCAATACAGCCACAAGAAGCAACACACGATTGAGGTCAATGCCTGAACTCATTCGGCGTGGATTACCAAAGCCTGTGGGTGTAACGAGTGCCTGTATTTCGGCAAGGATACCCCTTGTACCCTCCATTGTGCAAACAATTGCAGAGCCTGAAATATCCGAGGGTCTGCCCTCTAATAATGCCTTGGATGGGTTATCCACCTCAACAAGTCCCTTGTCCTGCATATCAAACACACCGATTTCATTCGTAGAGCCAAAACGGTTTTTAACGGCTCTTAATATCCTCAGGGAGCTTTCACGCTCACCCTCAAAATACAATACGCAATCCACCATATGCTCAAGAACTCTCGGACCTGCTAGAGAGCCGTCCTTTGTGACATGGCCCACGATGAACATGGAAATGTTCATTGTTTTTGCCACCCTCATAAAAGCGTTTGTTGCCTCTCTTACCTGAGGCACACTGCCGCTGGCAGACTGAATTGCCTCAATGTGCATGGTCTGTATTGAGTCGATAATAACAATATCGGGGGCGGTGTCATTTATAGCCTCTAAAATCACCTCAACATCTGTCTCTGACATAAGGAAAAGATTTTTTGTTGCCACGCCCAATCTCTCGGCACGGATTTTTATCTGTGATGCACTTTCTTCACCTGAAATGTAGAGTATC
>JAZOBR010000032.1:0-32526 GCA_045596105.1 Candidatus Ornithomonoglobus sp. | reverse complement strand
AGCTGGTACAATACGTAAAGGATATGGGCTATACGCACGTGGAATTTATGCCTGTTACAGAGCATCCCTTTGACGGCTCGTGGGGGTATCAGGTAACAGGCTATTTTGCCGCAACCTCGCGATATGGGAAGCCTGAGGACTTGAAATATCTAGTTGACAAGTGCCACGAATCAGGCATAGGCGTTATAATGGACTGGGTACCTGCCCATTTCCCGAGGGACGCTCACGGACTTCGTATATTTGACGGTACGCCCTGTTATGAATACGCAGATTGGCGAGAGGGTGAGCATAAGGATTGGGGAACGATGGTGTTTGACTTTGCCAAGGGTGAGGTTATATCCTTCCTTATGTCCTCGGCATATTTCTGGGCAGAGGAGTATCACATTGACGGAATAAGAGTGGATGCGGTGTCCTCTATGCTATATCGTGACTACTCAAGAAACGATGGTGAGTGGGTAGCCAATGAATATGGCGGTAACGGAAACCTTGAAGCTGTGGAGCTTTTGAAGAGAATAAACATAACCCTGCTTACAGAAAAGCCAGGCTTTATAACCATAGCGGAGGAATCAACGGCGTGGCCTTTGGTTACGGCACCGCCCGAAAATGATGGTCTTGGCTTTAACTTTAAGTGGAATATGGGATGGATGAATGACACTCTCAGGTATGTGTCAATGGACCCCCTTTTCAGGAAAGGCAATCATTCCTTGTTGACATTCTTGATGATGTATGCTTACTCGGAGAACTTTATTCTGCCCCTATCCCATGATGAGGTGGTGCATGGCAAGCATTCATTGATAGATAAAATGTTCGGCACGTATGATGATAAGTTCTCGGCATATAAGGCGTTTTTGACCTACTATATGACAATGCCGGGTAAGAAGCTTATGTTTATGGGAGGTGAGATTGGTCAGTTCTTGGAGTGGCGTTATGATGAGGAGCTGGAATGGAATGTTCTCCATAACGAAAGGCACAAAAGACTGCATAGCTTTGTAAAGACACTAAACGGACTCTATAAGTCGGAAAAGGCGTTGTGGCAATGTGACACAAGCTGGGACGGCTTTAGCTGGATAAACGAAGGTGACAACGAAAATTCGGTTGTGTCATACCTCAGAAAGGGTAAGAAAAAGGAGGACACCCTGGCGGTTGTTGCAAACTTCACAGGTGTTGACAGAGGGACATATAAAATTGGTGTTCCCGAGGGGGGCACATATGAGGTTATAATACACTCCAACTCAACTGAATTTGGTGGGGATAGAAAAATTAATAAAATGAAGTATGTTGCGCGAAAGGAGCCGTATGGTGATATGGGATATACAATAGTCCTTTCCATTGATGGCAACAGTGCAATGATATTAAAAAGAAAGAATGAAAAATAGGAGATGAAGAAAATGGCATCAAAGAAATGTGTAGCGATGATACTTGCCGGTGGTCAGGGCTCAAGATTGGGTGCATTGACAAAGACTGTGGCAAAGCCTGCCGTTCCCTTTGGCGGTAAGTATAGAATAATTGATTTCCCGTTGTCAAACTGTGTTCAGTCAGGAATTGACACCGTTGGTGTTTTGACACAGTATCAGCCCCTTGAGCTGAACACATATATCGGAAATGGCAAGCCGTGGGATTTGGACCGTTCCCGTGGCGGCGCATTTGTGCTTCCCCCGTACCAGAGTGCAAGCGCAGGTGAGTGGTATAAGGGTACAGCAAATGCCATCTATCAGAATCTTAGCTTCCTCGATGGCTTCAATCCCGAGAATGTATTGATTCTGTCAGGTGACCATATTTATAAGATGGATTATGGCAAGATGCTGAAGACTCACATTAAGAGTGATGCCGCAGTTACCATTGCGGTAATGCCTGTCGATTGGGAAGAGGCAAAGCGTTTTGGTATTATGAACACAAACGACGAGGGACAGATAATCGAGTTTGAGGAAAAGCCTGCTAACCCTAAGAGCAACCTTGCATCTATGGGTGTGTATATCTTCAAGTATGACATTCTGAAGAAGTATCTTACAGACGATGAGCGTGACCATGAATCATCAAACGATTTTGGGAAGAACATCATTCCGAAGATGCTCGCAGACGGTGAGAAAATGATGGCGTACCAATTTGAAGGCTACTGGAAGGATGTTGGAACAATCCAGTCACTTTGGGAAGCAAATATGGATTTGATTGACAATCCGCCGAAGTTTGATTTAAATGACCGCGAATGGCGTATCTATTCAAGAAGCTATGCCTTGATGCCCCACTATGTTGGTGAGGATGCAAGGATTAAAAACTCAACCGTAACAGAGGGGTGCGTAATCGAGGGTGAAGTTGACCACTCCGTAATATTCAGTGGTGTTACAGTCGGCAAGGGTGCAGTTATTAAGGACTCTGTTATTATGCCGGGTGCTGTAATCGGTGAGGGTGCAGTAGTTGAAAAGACAGTTGTTGGAGATAAGGCTGTTGTCGGCAAGGATGCAAAGGTTGGCACAACAGACG
The DNA here is from genome assembly GCA_045596105.1 of Candidatus Ornithomonoglobus sp. Classification (GTDB taxonomy): domain Bacteria; phylum Bacillota; class Clostridia; order UBA1381; family UBA1381; genus Ornithomonoglobus. The sequence goes on along the minus strand of JAZOBR010000032.1, from coordinate 30,048 downwards.
GCGGGGACACAAATCCTTACAAGTCAGAGTATTGCACACACGGAATCGTATTGGTTGAAGCAGGTGCTGTGGTTTCAGATGGTGCATACATACCTCGTGAATCTATGGTGCAGGCGTGAATGGGAAAGGAGTGATTGATAATGAGAAATGATACTATGGGTATTATTCTTACAGGTGATGAAAGAATTGCGCCTCTTACCGATATAAGGGCCGATAGCGCGCTTCCCATTGCAGGTAGATACAGAATTATTGATTTTGTGTTGTCAAATATGGCAAACGCAGGAATAGTCAATGTGGGTATTGCCACAGAGTCTAACTACTCATCACTTATGGACCATACAAGGTCAGGAAAGCCCTGGGACCTTGACCGCAAGAATTCAGGCTTAAAGGTTTTGCCTCCTAATCTTGAGAACAGAACCTATAATGTAATCAAGGGTAACATTGATCTTCTGGCAGGTATCCGTGATTATATACGCCGTAGCCGTGAAACATACGTTATTCTGTCTTTGGGTAATATGGTTTACAATATTGATTTTGATGATGTAATTGATGCCCACATTGAGACTGAGGCGGATATTACTGCGATATATAAGGATATTAACGGCACTCCCGATGGGGATCTGTCACATTTCACATTGTTTGACGTAGATGGTGAGGGACGCATAAACGACATAGAGGTTCAACCCTTCTATCCTAAGTCAACAAATGCATCACTTGAAATATATGTGATGGAAAAGGCACTTCTCGAAAGCATCATCGACGAGTGTTCGGCTCGTGGGGACACAGATTTTGTCAAGGATGCCATTGTTAAGAAGATGGAGGGTATGAGAGTCTTTGGTTATAAGTTTAATGGTCACTTTAACAAGGTTGACTCAATGAAATCATACTACTGTACAAACATGGAGTTTTTAAAGGCTGAGAGACGTGCAGAATTCTTCACCCCCGAAAGACCAATTTATACCAAGACAAAGGGACAAAGTCCTTCAAAGTATGGTGAGGATGCAGTTACAAAGAACAGCTTTATATCCGATGGCTGCGTGATAGAGGGAACAGTAGTGAATTCAATCCTATCACGGGGTGTTGTGGTTGAAAAGGGTGCAGTTGTTGAGAATTCGATAATTATGCAGGATAGTGTTATCAAGTCGGGAGCAAAGGTAAGCCATGTGGTATTTGACAAGGAGGTTGAAATCACAAGCGGAAGAAAGCTTATCGGACAGGAGAGCTACCCCTTGGCAATCTCAAAGGGTTCAGTAATCTGATAGAAATTAAAGACCATGAAATTACTTGAGTGCTTCGGGGCGCTCAAGTAATTTTTTCGCGGTTTTCTGGGATAAAACACCAATAAGGGATTGTTCATTTCAATTTGACAAATCACTGAAAATGTGGTAAAATATTAGAATTAGAGTATACATGAGTGGATTTTGCAAGGAGGATATTATGAATATATTATTTGCGACATCAGAATGTGCACCATTCATTAAAACGGGTGGCTTAGGTGACGTAGCAGGCTCACTTCCCCAGGCGTTGGTGGAAAAGGGTGTGGATGCTCGTGTTATAATGCCTTTATACAAGGCTATACCCCAAAAATATCGTGACGAGATGAAGTATATCACAAACATCTATATCGATATTGCGTGGCGTAAGCAGTATTGCGGTATTTTTGAGCTTAAGCACAATAACTGCACGTATTATTTCATAGATAATGAGTTCTATTTCAGCGGGGATAAGCCATATGACCATATTCACCTTGATTGCGAGAAGTTTATATTTTTCTCAAAGGCGGTGTTGTCGGTGCTTCCCACAATCGGCTTCTGCCCTGATGTAATCAACTGTAACGATTGGCAGACAGGTGCGGTGCCTGTATTTCTTGACACTTGCCGTAATAATCCTTTCTATCAGGGAATAAAGACGGTTATGACAATCCACAACCTGAAGTTTCAGGGCAGATGGGATTTCAAGGGCATAAAGGATGCTATGGGTATTTCGGATTACTACTTCACATCGGATAAGCTTGAATTTTACGAGGATGCCAACATCCTTAAGGGTGGTATGGTATACGCAAACAGGATTTCCACAGTGTCTGATACCTATGCCGAGGAAATCAAGACACCGTATTACGGTGAGGGACTTGACTCACTTTTGCGTGCCCGTTCAAATGATGTGGTGGGTATCCTAAATGGTATCTCCTATGAGGACTGGAACCCCCAGAAGGATGAATTTATTTATAAAAAGTACACACCCCGTACAGTGAAGTCGGGCAAGGCAGAGAACAAGGCGGCTCTTCAGCGTGAATTCGGCTTGCCTGAGGACCCGGATAAGCTGTTGATAGGTGTTGTGTCAAGACTGACCGACCAGAAGGGCCTTGACCTTATTGCATATAAGCTTGAGGAGCTTTGCACCAATGGTGGATGTCAGATAGTGGTTTTGGGTACAGGTGATGAAAAGTACGAAAACCTGTTCCGTCACTATTCGTGGAAATACCCCGAGGCATTCCAGGCAAGAATAACATATTCAAATGAGCTATCGCATAAAATATACGCGGCGTGCGATGCATTCTTGATGCCGTCAGCCTTTGAGCCATGTGGCTTGTCGCAGATAATCTCAATGAAGTACGGCACACTTCCTGTTGTCCGTGAAACGGGCGGTTTGAAGGATACAGTCAAGCCGTATAATAAATTCACAGGTGAGGGCTACGGCTTCTCCTTTGCAAACTATAACGCAGATGAGATGCTTGGCTCAATCTATTCAGCCATGGATGTTTATTATAATAACAAGACTGCCTGGGCAAAGCTTGTTAAGCAGGCAATGGCGGCGGATTATTCCTGGGATGTATCGGCGGAGAAATATATTGATATGTACTCTGAAATTTCAGGTGCTATGCGCCCGAAAAGGACAGAGCCTAAAAAGGCGGTAAAGAAGCCGACAGTAAAAAAGCCTGCCTTCGAGGAAACAATCCGTAAGGATTTTGAGGAATCGGAAAAGGCGGTTATTGAGGCGGCGAAGGAGAAAAAGACAGTCGAGGTTAAAAACCCTTTTGAGGAGGTAGGCCCAGCGGCATCGGCAACAAGAAAGAATACCGCAACAAAAAAGACAAAAGCAGATAAATAATCTGTTTAAATAATCCCGAAAGGGAGAAAGATTACCCCTCGAGAGAGGGTGTGGAAAGAGAGATATAATTAATGGCAGAAACAAAGAAGAAATTGACAACAGAGCAGGAGGCTCTGAAGAAAGAAATTATCGGTAAGGTAAACCGTCATTTCGGAAAGGTTATGGAGGAAGCAACTCCCTATATGATTTATTCAGCCTGTGCATTGACAGTGCGTGATAGGATTATGGAGAGATGGGCAGAGTCACATCGTCAGGTAAAGAATAAAGGCTCAAAGAAGCTTTACTACCTGTCATTTGAGTTTTTGATGGGCAGACTTCTGTCAACTAACATCCTGAACCTTATACAGACAGAGGATTATAAGGTTGTATTGAAAGATATGGGCTACGAATTTCTCGATATTGCAGAGAATGAAAATGATGCAGGCTTAGGCAACGGTGGTCTTGGCCGTCTTGCGGCGTGCTTTATCGATTCACTGACAACCCTTGACCTTCCTGCATATGGCTGTACACTTCGTTATGAGTACGGCTTGTTCCGTCAGAAAATCGTTGACGGTTACCAGACAGAGCTGCCTGATACATGGCTTGAGCATGGCAATGCGTGGGAGGTTGCTCGCCCTGAGGAGGCAGTAAAGGTTTCCTTTGGCGGTAATGTAAACACATATTGGGAAGACGGCAAAATGAAAATCTCATACGAGAATGAGAGAACAGTCATGGCTGTACCCTATGATGTACCCCTATGCGGTTATGACTCAAAGATTGTCAACAAGCTGAGACTTTGGGATGCACAGTCATCATCAGAGTTTAATATGCATGCCTTCAATTCAGGTGACTATTCGCGAGCTATTGAAGAGAAGGAGCTTGCATCGGTTATTTCAAAGGTATTGTATCCCGAGGATAACCATACAGAGGGTAAGGAGCTACGCTTAAAGCAGCAGTACTTCCTGGTATCGGCAACACTGCAGTGGATATTGAAGGAATTTGAGCAGAGGAACGGTGATAATTGGGCAAAGCTACCTGACAAGGTGGTAATTCATATTAACGATACACATCCCACTATGGCAATCCCTGAGCTTATGCGAATTCTTATGGACGAAAAGAGTCTTGGCTGGGATGAGGCATGGGACATTGTAACTCATGTATTTGCATACACCAACCACACAGTAATGAGTGAGGCGTTGGAGAAGTGGTCAGAGGATATGTTCCGCAGAGTTGTACCCAGACTATATATGATTTTAGAGGAAATGAACCGCAGATTGCTTGAAAGAGTGGAGGCGTTCTATCCGGGTGATAAGCCGAAGCATGACTATATGGCAATCCTTTCAAACGGTCAGGTTTCTATGTCAAACACCTGTCTTGCAAGCTGCTTTGCGGTAAACGGTGTATCACAGCTTCACACAGAGATATTGAAGCAGGATATTTTCCGCGATTACTACCTGATGGATAAGGACCGTTTCCACGCGATTACAAACGGTATAAGCTTCCGTAGATGGATTGCAAACTGTAACCCCGAGCTTACAGCCCTGATTGACAAGACAATCGGCAAGGGCTGGCTTAAGGATGCGGATAAGCTTTCAGAATTGGCAATGTATGCGGAGGATGAGACATTCCAGAAGAAGTTTGATAAGATTAAGCGTGACAACAAGAAGATGGTTGCGGATTATATTCTTGAGCATAACGGCGTTAAGGTTAACCCTGATTCAATCTTTGATGTACAGTGTAAGCGTCTGCACGAGTATAAGCGTCAGATGATGAACGTGCTTCACATTTTAGTGGAATATAACAGACTTCTTACAGATACAAGCTATGCTGAGAGCTACTATCCCAAGACATATATCTTTGGTGCAAAGGCGGCTCCCGGCTATAAGAGAGCAAAGCTTATCATTAAGCTTATTAATTCTGTAGGTGAGATGATAAATAACGATAGTCGGGTCAAAGATAAGATTAAGGTTATTTTTATTGAGAACTACGGCGTATCAATCGCAGAAAAGCTTGTTACTGCGGCGGATGTATCAGAACAGATTTCAACTGCAGGTAAGGAAGCATCAGGTACAGGTAATATGAAGTTTATGCTTAACGGTGCCGTTACAATCGGTACAATGGATGGTGCGAACGTTGAGATGTATGAGCAGGTTGGTGATGACAACATCTACATTTTCGGCTTGCGTTCAGACGAGGTTGATGCAAGACTTAAGGTTATGGGCAATGGCGAGGTTAAGAACATCTACGCTACAAATGCACACCTGAGATGTGCCTTGGAGCAGCTTATTAACGGTAGTATTGTTGAGGGTAACACCAATATGTTTATGGATTTGTATAACACACTTCTGTTTGGTGATTACGGCTATGCTGACACATATATGGTGCTTCGTGATTTTGAGGACTATGTGGCAACTCACGAGAGAATCTCAAGAGATTATCAAGACCGCAAGTCATGGATAAAGAAGCAGATTATGAATACTGCAATGGCAGGCTTCTTCTCGTCTGACCGTACAATCAATCAGTACAATGATGAAATCTGGCACTTGACGCCTATTAAATAAGACACTCAAAAACCCCTGTAAAAAGGATTTTTGGAGTATGAAAGGAAAGAATTTATGCATATAGAGCATAATTCCCAAACGGCGTTTTACCGCACGCCCTTTGGTGCGGTGACCACAGGCAGTGAGATACAGCTTCGATTGTCTGTCCGTAACGGCGGTATGCCCCATAGTGTAAGGGTGGTAATAACCCCTGACGGTAAGGATGCCACACGTGTGGATATGGCGTATGTTTTCTCTGTCCAGGATGCAAGCATATATGAGGCTAAAATCAATGTGGGAGAAACACCTGCCCTTTTGTGGTATCACTTTGAGGTGGTAACTGATAACGGAACTGCCTATTACGGCAATAACCCCGAGCTTCTGGGCGGTGTGGGTGCAGTATATCAGGACACCCCTGCAAAGAAGTTCCAGATAACCGTCTATAGTGAGGATTACAGCACCCCCGATTGGTTTAAGAATGCCATAGTGTATCAGATTTTCCCCGATAGATTCTATAACGGCAACCCCTCAGGTGAATTTCTTGGCAACCGCACAGATATTATAAAGCGTAGCTGGGGAGATACCCCCTTCCACAAGGCGGAGCAGTTTGGCGGAGAGTACAAGGCAAACGATTTCTTTGGTGGAAATCTGTTGGGAATAATTAAAAAGCTACCCTACCTGGAGGATTTGGGCGTGACGGTGATTTACCTTAACCCCATTTTCAAGGCATCCTCAAACCATAAGTATGACACAGGCTCATACGAGGAAATTGACGAGATGTTTGGTGATGAGGAGACCTTCAAGGCTCTTTGCAGAGAGGCTGGAAAACGAGGCATCCGTATAATATTAGACGGTGTGTTCAACCATACAGGTGACGATAGTATGTACTTTAACCGCTACGGCAGATATGACACAGTGGGTGCATATCAGTCCGAGGCTTCGGAATACTACCCCTGGTACAGATTTTCAAGCTACCCCGACGAGTATGAAAGCTGGTGGGGGATGAAGACACTGCCACAGCTTGCAGAGGAAAATCTGCAGTTAAGGGAATACTTGATAACAGGTGAAAATTCAATTGTGAAAAAGTGGATTCGTCTTGGTGCATCAGGCTGGAGACTTGATGTGGTAGACGAACTTCCCGACTTCTTTGTAAAGGAGCTTCGCGAGGCGGTAAAGTCTGTTGAGCCTGATGCGGTAATCGTAGGTGAGGTCTGGGAGGATGCATCAAACAAGGTTGCATACGATGAGCGTCGAGAGTATTTCTTGGGCGGTGAGCTTGACTCTGTAATGAATTACCCCCTGCGTACGACATTGATAGACGGAGCGTTAGGGTATATTGATGCGATGGAATTTGACCGAAGAATAATGAGTCTTATGGAGAATTACCCGAAATGCTCTCATGAGGCATTGCTCAATATAATTTCATCCCACGATACGGAAAGAATCGTAACGCTTATGTCGGGCGCACCTACCCGCCACGAGGTTGACAGAGATTTTCAGGCGTGCTTCAGGCTGACCGACAGTCAGCGTGAGCTTGCAATAAAACGGACAAAGCTAGTGTGGGGAATGGTGCTTACCATGCCGGGGGCACCATCAATATTTTATGGTGATGAGCTTGGTATTGAGGGTTACGGCGACCCCTTCACAAGAATGTGCTTCCCTTGGGACAGGGTAGACGATGATGGATATCAGGCAATGCGGAGCTTTATGAAGAGGTTTATTGCCCTGAGGAAAAGTGACGAAGCATTTACCACAGGCAATTTTGAGAGCGTATATAAGCTCGGTAAAGCTTATGGCTATATGCGAGAGGCCAAGTATCTCGTGGTGGCAAATTTTGATGGTAACGACACGGACATCCGAATTGATATTGCAAGATATGGCGCAAGGACGCTGAGATATAAAGAGGGTATCTATGGCGGATGTGACTACACATCGGTAGACGGTATATTCTTTGTCAAGGCTCCGGGCTATGGTGTAACGGTATATGAATGTGAATAAAACGGCGGCGATACCGTCGTTTTTTCACATTATAGGGTTGAAAACGCCGTAATTATGTGTTATAATTACCATGTATAAATTTAACTATTTTTAGTGAGGGTGACATAGATGTTTAATGTGGTTCTGGTAGAGCCGAGAATTCCCCAGAATACGGGCAATATTGCAAGGACCTGTGCCGCAACAGGCTGCGGTCTTCATATAGTACGTCCTATGGCATTTGAAATAGACGATAAGAAGCTAAAACGGGCAGGTCTTGACTATTGGCAGTATCTCAATGTTCAATACTATGACGGGTTGGAGGATTTTTTTAAGAAAACCGCATCCCGAGATGTGAGGTATCACTACGCCACCACAAAGGCGCCCCACACATATACAGAGATTGAGTATCGTGATAACGACTATATTTTGTTCGGTCGTGAGGATGCAGGGCTTCCTGAGGAGATGCTATATAAAAACGAGGAGCGTTGCATAAGAATACCCATGATAGAGGATGCCCGAAGCCTTAACCTATCAAACTCCGTTGCCATAATCGTGTATGAGGCAATGCGACAGGTTGGCTTTGAAAACCTCAAAAATTTAGGACAACTGACAAAATTCCATTGGTAAGGAGAGATAGATATGAAGTACATCGTAATTTTAGGAGACGGAATGGCGGATTACCCCCTTGATTTTTTTGATGGCAAGACAATTCTTGGGGTTGCAAAAAAGCCTACAATCGACTATATGTCACGCCATGGTGAGCTTGGCATGTGCAAAACCGTCCAGGACGGAATGAAGCCCGGCTCGGACGTTGCAAACCTATCGGTAATGGGTTATGACACCAAGAAGTGCTACACAGGCCGTTCCCCCCTTGAGGCGGCATCAATAGGAGTTGAGATGAAGGACAGTGATGTTACCTTCAGAACAAACCTTGTAACATTGTCAGACGAGGCTGATTATGAAAAGAAGACAATGGTTGACTATTCCTCGGGAGAGATAACAACAGAGGAGTCAACAGAGCTTATGAAGGCTATAGCAAAGGAGCTTGACACAGATATAATCAAGTTCTATCCCGGTATCAGCTACCGTCATCTGTGCGTATGGGATGGAGGCTCAACAAATGTTGACCTGACACCCCCCCACGATATTTCCGACAGATGCGTTGGTGAATATCTGCCAAAGGGAGATGGTGCAGAAAAGCTGTATGAAATGATGAAAAAGTCGGTAGATATTTTGTCAAACCATCCCGTAAACAAGTCACGAGTGGAGCGTGGACTTAACCCTGCAAACTCAATCTGGGTATGGGGTGAGGGAACAAAGCCATCCGTTGACAATTTTTATGAGAAGTATGGCGTTAAGGGTGCAGTAATTTCCGCCGTTGATTTGATAAAGGGTATCGCAAAGTGTGCAGGTATGACATCAATAGATGTTGAGGGCGCAACAGGTAACTGCGAGACTAACTGGAAGGGTAAGGCAGAGGCAGGCCTGAAGGCATTGCTTGATGGTCACGATTTCCTGTATCTTCATATGGAAGCTCCCGACGAGATGGGACACCAGGGTAAGCCTGAGAAAAAGAAGGAAGCTGTTGAGACCATTGACGAGGTAATCGTTAAGTACCTCAAGGACGAGCTTGAAAAGCGCGGCATTGACTATAAGATGCTAATTATGCCCGACCATCCCACACCCATTTCACTAAAGACACACGTAAGTGACCCTGTGCCGTATGTAATCTATGATTCAACGAAGACTGAGGGCGGTTCTGGCCTTGCATACACTGAGAAAAACGGTGAGGCAACAGGAGTCTATATTGAAGAGGGTTACACACTAATGGATAAGTTTCTTGGCAAATAATCTGAAAATTCAGAGGTGATGATATGGTAATAAAGGAGAATGTTAAAAAGGTGCTGATAGTCCTTGTGTCCGTTGTGGCATTTGTCCTTGCGGTATGGTTTTTTGGACCGTCGGCTATTCGAGCAATCCTGTACCTATTTGGTTTGGCTTCACCATTTGTGTTTGGTTACATCGTTGCACGATGCATAAACCCACTGGCGGACAAGCTACAGAAAAAACTCAAAATTCCCAGAGGAATTTCTGCGATATTGGTAATCACACTTGCGGTCGCAGTCCTGTTCGCAGTTGTGGGACTTCTCGGCTACAAGCTATATGACGAAATCAGGAACTTAATTTCAAACTGGCCTGCAATGTTGAGAATACTGAGACATAATTGGCAGAACGTGGTTGACAATTGGAGCGGCTTATATTTCTCTATGCCTGATGCGGTCAAAACCGCAGTTGACAATGCATGGTCAAACATTTACAGAGAAAGCATAGCATTTGTGCAGAACATTCCTGTTGTGGATGTGGCACAGCGTGTGGGTAAATCATTAGCACCGGGACTAATCTGGACGGTAATGTTTATTTTGTCAATGTACTTTATGGTAACCCAGAAGAGTACGGTAACAGAGCTTATGCACAAGGTCCTTGGTAAGAAGGTAGTATCAAAGCTCAATGAAATAAAGCACCAATGCAAAACATACCTCGGTGGCTATGTCAAGGCACAGGCTATATTGATGCTTATAAATTTTTTTGTTATATTGATTGTGCTATCTATTGCAAATGCACCCTATGCGGTGCTGATAGCGGCCATTACGGCATTTTTGGATGCATTGCCCTTCTTTGGAAGCGGAATAGTATTGTGGCCTATGGCGGTGGTATACTTCATAGACTCAAACATCGTTCTGGGTATCGTCTATATCGCAACCTACTTCGTAATAATGCTGTTGCGAAGATTTATTGAGCCAAAGCTTGTTAGTGACAAGATTGGCGTAAGTCCGTTGTTGACACTTGTTGCGATGTATATCGGCTACAAGTTCTGGGGTATTATAGGACTTATCACAGGCCCCTTGCTACTGATGCTTATAATAAGCCTGTACAAGGTCGGACTTTTCAATACCCCAATCAGAATGATAAAGCAGTTATGGGGCTTTATGATAAAGGAAATTAAGATATTTGGAAATTATCTCAACGAGATTATAAAATAAGGAGTAAAGATATATGGAAAAGGAAAAATTCTATTTAACCACAGCCATTGCGTACACGTCAAAGACTCCGCATATCGGCAACACTTATGAAATTGTGTTGTCAGATGCCATTGCGAGACATATGAGATATATTGGAAAGGACGTATATTTCCTGACAGGTACAGATGAGCATGGGCAGAAGATTCAGGAAATTGCAGAGGAGGCAGGCATAACCCCGAAGGAGCACGTTGACAAGATCGCAGGAGAAATCCGCGACATTGCAGATATGCTTAATGTGAGCTATGACGGCTTTATAAGAACAACCGATGCCCATCATGAGAAGGCAGTTCAGAAGATATTCAAGAAGCTTTATGACCAGGGTGATATTTACAAGAGTGAGTATGAGGGACTTTATTGCACACCCTGTGAGTCATTCTGGACACAGACACAGCTCAAGGATGGTTGTTGCCCCGACTGTGGCAGACCAGTGCAAAAGACAAAGGAGGAGGCATACTTCTTCAAAATGTCAAAGTACCAGAAGCAGCTGGAGGACTACATTGAGGAGAATCCTACTTTCATTCAGCCTGAGTCACGCAAGAACGAAATGCTTAATAACTTTATCAAACCGGGCTTGCAGGATTTGTGCGTGTCAAGAACAAGCTTCACATGGGGTATCCCCGTTGAGTTTGACCCCGGTCACGTAATCTATGTATGGATTGACGCTTTGTCAAACTATATCACCGCCCTTGACTATTCAGTAGATGAGAAGGGTGAGCTATATGAGAAGTATTGGCCTGCAAATGTGCATATCATTGGTAAGGACATTTTAAGATTCCACACAATCTATTGGCCCATTATGTTAATGGCATTGGGAGAGCCTCTGCCGAAGCAGGTATTTGGTCATCCGTGGATGCTTTTCGGTGAGGAGAAGATGAGTAAGTCACGCGGTAACGTGATTTATGCAAACGACCTTGTTCGTCACTTTGGCGTTGATGCGGTGAGATACTATATGCTTCACGAGATGCCCTATGCACAGGATGGTACAATAACCTATGATGTGTTCATAAGCCGTTATAACAGTGACCTTGCAAACACTCTGGGTAACCTTGTAACAAGAACTGTCTCAATGGTGAACAAGTATTTTGACGGAGTATTGCAGTCAGGTGATGTAGCGGGTGAGTTTGACGATGATTTGAAGGCAGTTGCAACAGGAGCTATGGCAAATATGGAGAAGAAGATGGAGACCTACCATGTTGCAGACAGCTTAGATGAAATCTGGAAGGTTGTAAATCGTGCAAACAAGTATATTGACGAAACAACACCCTGGGTATTGGCAAAGGACGAGGCAACAATGCCGAGACTTGGTACGGTATTGTATAACCTTATTGAGGCAATCCGTATCATTGCATCACTATTGTCGCCCTATATGCCCGAAACCTCAAAGAGGATTGCAGAGCAGATTGGTGCAGAGGACCTGTCATACGACAATGCTGCTAATTTTGGCATAACAAAGTCAGGTGCAAAGGTCGGTGCCGCAGAGGTATTGTTTGCAAGAATTGATGTGGACAAGAAGCTTGAGGAGTTGGCGCAGGAGATGGAAGCTAATAGTGAGTCTCAGGTTGAAATTGCACCCTTCAAGGACTATATTGAGTTCGAGGAGTGGGAGAAGCTTGACATAAGAGTAGGTAAGGTATTGGAGTGTGAGCCTGTTCCGAAGTCAAAGAAGCTATTGAGATTCACTCTTGAGGTAGGAGCAGAAAAGCGCCAGATTCTATCAGGCATTTCAGAATTCCATAACCCTGACGAGCTTATTGGCAAGAATGTGGTATTTATCGCAAACCTTAAGCCGAGAAAGATGATGGGACTTGAGTCTCATGGTATGATTCTGTCAGCCGAGCATGAGGGCAACCTGACAGTATTGACAACCCTGAAGGATGTTCAATCAGGTGCAGAGATAGTATAATTTAAACCATCCTGGTCTATAGACCAGGATGGTTTTTACATAGCATCCAACGGCTACATTGATAATGCTTATGTTTTATAGTAAAATGTATATATCCCGAATATATGAGGAAGCTGTGCATTGGGGTGAGTTCTTTGCACGAATCAGCAGACAATAATAACGAAGAAATATGTGAAATGTTGGTGGATGGGGAAATAACATTGGTTTCAATTGCTAAAGAAATCAATGCAAATATAGAAGATATATAAAAAAAGAGATGTGAAGTTTGAACCGCCCCCCCAAAAGTTAGACCAAAAATCTAACGATTGGGAGGTCGGTTCAAACTTCACATCTTTTTTTATGTATCAATTTTTATCCTTTAATAAATCGCGGATTTCCGCAAGCAATTCTTGCTCTGTAGGACCTTGGGGAGCAGGGGGTGCAGCATCTTCCTTGCTTCGACGCATTGCCTTTGTGATTGCCTTCATTACAAAGAATAGTGTAAAAGCAATCAACAGGAAGTTAATAACGTTCTGAATAAATGAGCCGTAACCGATTGCCGCCTCGGGCTTAACCACGGTTGTGCCGTCCATAACTGCCTCCGAAAGCACATATTTCATACTCTTGAAATCCATCCCTGCGGTGAGGTGACCAAAAATAGGCATAATTACATCATTTACAAGAGATGTTACTATGGTTGAAAATGCACCGCCGATGATAACGCCGACCGCCATATCCACTACGTTGCCCTTAAATGCAAACTCCTTAAACTCCTTGAACATTAAAAATTTCCTCCTTTGTTTATATTTCATCAAGAGCCTTTACAAGGTTTTCACATACTGTGCGTATGCGAGCGCGGTAGGTCTCGACCTCCTGCTTAACCCGTAGCATCTCCTGATGCTTTTTAATGTGTTCGTCATCAATCTGTCTTGCAAGACGTGTTGCATCAAGCTTTGCGCGATTTATAATTGCCTCAGCCTCAATCTGTGCGTTGTTTTTGATGTCCTGAGCTGATTGCTGTGCAACCTCCAAAGAACGTTGCATTGCCTCGTCCATATCCTTATAATGTGCAACAGTCTGAGTAAGCATTTCTACCTTTTCGGCCAATGCCTGGTTCTCCTTGCACAGGGCATCGTAGTCCTCGATTATCACATCAAGGAAATCGTCAACCGCATCGCAATCATAACCCTTAATTTTCTTCTCAAACTCCTTGTTCTGAATATCAATGGGTCTTAACATATGCATCAGTTCCTTCCGTTAAATGTATTGCTTTAAGGTTATATGTAACCTTTGCTTTCGGGTTTCTCCGTCAAAGGAGTGTACTAAGAATCTGCCATAGCCTCGCACCGAAAGCAAGTCTCCTTCCTTGACAGGCTGAGAGGCGGACTCCATCTGACGATGGTTAAGCTTCACTTTACCGCTGCCAATAAGCCCTGCGGCAACGGAGCGTGAGGTGTTGGTAGCCGCTGATACAACCGCATCAAGCCTTGGGGATGCACAGACCGTACCAAAGGTGCGGTACTGTCGCTCTACCATTATGGCATCGGTAATGGGTACCTCCTCCACCGTGACACCCTGATTACCAATCTTATGCAGATTATCCTTTATAAAGTCCTTCATATCTCTGTGGACGAATACGTGAGCAAAGCCGTCGCCCACGATAATGTCACCAAGCTTCTGAGGTGTAAGCCCGAGGCTCATTATTGTGCCTAGATAGTCACGATGGGTGAGCTTTCTTGTAAAGCCTCCCGCAATTTTAATACATTCAATAGGGAAGTCATCACTATTCGGCTCCTGCCATTCGGGGAACACACCCATAATTTTCTTCTCTGCATCAGGGAAGCCGCCGCAGAACATAACTCCATAGCCGTAGGGGAACAGGACCTCGTCGGCAATGGTTACCTGCTCGGCACCGTCGAGAAAACCTGAGAAGCGTGGCTCTGCGTACTTGTCACAGAGAGAAAACAAGTCCTCAATTTTAGAAATTAAAAGCTTTTCCTGAGCGTTCATTATGCCTTCTTCTTAATATCAAAGCGTACGCCCTTGGGTGCGATACAGAAAACGCTGGGGCAAAGACGCTTGAACTCGCAATCCATACCCTCTGCTGCACCGCCTATGTAATCAACAATTCTGCGTGCTTCCTCGTCTGAGGTGATGGTTGAAATATCAAACACTGTGATTCTGTTTGCCTTTACGGCACGAATGATTTGTGCTGAATCTCTCAGGCCATCGGGGTAGTATACGGCAATCTCTGCGCCGTCAAGCTTCACATCCTGTGGGTTGGGAAGCTTGGGACGTGGTGCACGATAGCTATCGTAGGATTCGTGTGTCTCGTAGCTTGTTGTATATCTTTCGTGGGACACAGGAGTCCTTCTTACGGGTCTCTCCTCCTCATATTCGTCCTCATCTCTCTTGAAAAATGAGAATAGGGGCTTTCTGGGTGTTTCCTCGTATTCATTCTCGTAGTCCTCGTAATCCTCGCGGTCATCATCATAAAACTCGTCAATTCTGTTTGAAAATGCACGTCTTGCGTTATCAAAAAATGACATAGTAAAACATCCTTTCTTTATTTATAGTTTCTTGGTCCAAATATAAGGCTGCCTATTCTGACCATAGTAGCACCACACTCGATGGCAATTTCAAAATCAGCGCTCATACCCATGGAAAGCTCCTTCATTTCCACATTCTTGTATGATGTCTCTCGCGTCTGGTCAAAGAGCTTTTTCATATTGGTAAAGTGCATTCTGACTTCTGCCTCGTCGGTCTGGGGTGCCATAGTCATAAGTCCCTTGATATGAGTGTAGCTAAGCCCCTCTGCATACCTTAAAAGCTCGGGAAGCTCTTCGGGTGCAACACCCGACTTACTCTCCTCACCTGAAATATTCACCTGAATAAGTATATCCATAGTTTTGTTATGAGCCTTTGCCTGACGCTCAATTTCGTCCATAAGCTTTATGGAGTCCACGCTATGGATTAGTGAGCATCGGTCAATAACATACTTGACCTTGTTAGACTGTAGGTGTCCGATAAGGTGCCAGTTAACAGGAGAAACCCTGTCAAACTTATCCCGCACCTCCTGTGCTTTGTTTTCACCAACATGGGTGACACCGAGGGCAATTGCCTCGTTCATATCCTCAACGGGATATGTCTTTGTGACAGCAATGAGGCTCACCTCATCACGCTTTCTGCCACTTCTCTCTATGGCGGCGGAAATCCTTGCCTCGACCGCATCTAATCTATCCTTAATTGTCATACTATCTGCTCCTTATCGCTCACCGACAACAAGTCTGTCCATAACCGAAAGATTATTCTGTGCATCGGGTGTTGACTCAATGATGGAATAGCCCTCGTCCATATCGGTGTACATAATTTCCACATCACAGGGGAAATGGGCCGAGCCCTTGCGTGCGGTTACGTAGTATTTATTGATGGCATCACCTGTATGGATGGCATCGGTGGGGACTTTGTAGCCCGTAAACTCGTCAAAGACAATCTGAACATCAATGTTTCTGTAGGAGAATGCACTCTCCAGATAAGTCTGTACTCTCAGCAGGAACAGGCATTCACCGTTCTCGTCAGGCTCTGTCTGAGAAACGAGGGTTGCCTTGACCTCGGAGCCTGAAAGGTTTGTGAAGCGGACCTTGACATTGGGTGAAGCCTTAAGCTTTTCGGCTTGTGCCTCGTTGGCTATGCCAAGGACATACCAGTTATGGTTGTTCATAACCTTACAGATGGGGTCACCTGTAATAACTTGTGTGCCGTTGGTATAGTTATTATCGTTTGATGTAAGTGAACGGATATACTCGGGGGTGTACTCCTTTATTCTTTCGGGAGTAAGCACCGACTCAAGACCGTCGATATACGAGGAGAAAATTCCTGCCCGGTCTGCAATTGTATCCTTCTTAGCTGCAGATATGTTGGATTCAACATTAATTCTGCTGATTTGAAGTGCGTTTATCCTTGAGGAAACAGTCTCGGGCGTACCGCCGCGAAGACCGTTGATGTAACGATGGATGTCGTGGATTTCACTGACATCATTGTCTCGTGTAAGCTCAATCACGTCATCAAGCCTGAGGGCAATCTCGTTTTCCGTTGCCGTCTGTGCGGTCTTATACAGCTCATCGCCTGAGCTTTTTGTTTTAAGGGTATTGATTTTTGAATCGATTGTGCGAAGCTGTTTAAGAATATCGTAGGAAACATCACCATTATAAATGGTTGCGATTGCGAGATTTTCCGATACTCTGTCACCATCGGTAACGATGTTATAAACCAAGCCGTCGGAGGTGGCGTAGTACACAGTTTCATCGCGGACGATATAGGCATCGTCACACACCATATCAATGGTGTGGGTGTATTCATTAAGCTCTACTGAGGTTACGGGAATTGCAATATAGGCAATGCCGTAGCCTGCAATTGCAAGTATTACAAGAGCAATAACGATATATAAAAACTTTTTCATTGTAAATTCCTTTTTTGAATATATTTATATAATTATATTATATAATGGATTAAGGTAAAATACAAGTCTTTTTGTCGAATTTTAGCTAAAACTTTCGTGTCAGAAATTACCTTCAAGATGTTTTTTAAGATAAACAATGGAATTTGCAGCACGGAAGGTTTTTCCGAGGGAGTCAAGGATGCTTTTGCCGGGGATTTCACTCTCCATTGCAACTATCATAAGCTTGAGCTTTGTGTTATTCTTAGCACCTTCAAATACGGCGTGACAAAGCTCGTCAAAATCATATACGCGGTATGGGTCAAGCTTGCAAATCTCTGCCGCCTCTAAAATACCTGTGACGATTTGCGGACCGAAAACCATGCGGGCATGGTTGTAGGTTTCGGGAGTGACGGAATACTTGTCACCCTCGTACCTGCCAAACACTCGCATACACTCGTAGTAGCCGTTTTTGATACTCTCGGAGATTGATTTGGGGTCGAAATCCATTACGCCTACCTCGGGAGTGCGGCAGTGTATGTTAATTACATTCACGCCCGATTGGTCAATGGGGCGTATAACACCCGGACCCTTGACGGACACAGATATAATCGTATCGTAGCCTCGGTCAATGAGCATATTAATTGGCAGGTTATTTCTCCATGCACCATCGGAATACTCTGTACCGTTGATTTTCGTTGGCTTAAACAGAGGGAAGGACGCACTTGCCATAATGTACTGCACAAGCTCACCCTTGGGAATCTGGTTGATAAAAAGCTCCAGACTTTCTTTTGTGTCGGTGCGGAAGGTACAAAGACCGTAAAGGATACCTGAATTACGCACAGCATCCTCATCAATGACTTTTTCTAAAAGCTTCAAAAATGCAGAGGTATCCACCCCGCCTTCGGACACCTTTTTTGCAACGGAAATCAGGGAGTCGAGGGAGAACATATTATCGGATTTAATATCCACCACATCCTGTGCCTTAATGGATTTCCAAAGCTCCTCACCATCACACCCTGAGGCAAAAATAGCGCCGTTTACCGCGCCGATGGAGGTGCCTGCGATTGCAGATACCCGTATACCCAAATCCTTTAGCGCCTGCCACACGCCCACTTCAAAAGCACCGCGTGTACCGCCACCGCCAAGTGCCAATGCATATTTCACAATACATCCTCCTTTATTAATAAAGCTATATATTCAAAATATTATTAAAACTAATTCTCTATATTATTATACCAAAAATCCTGTAAAAGTGTCAACAAAAAAGCACCCGATGGGTGCTTTTTGTCAGTTTGTAATTATGGCTATGGGTGAAATGGCAAAGGCGGGAATTTCGTCAACCGTAGGCTCCAGGTCAAGCTCGAACTTGAAGCTGTTGTCGGGGATCTCGTCCTCACCCTCATAGCGTGCAATAAACTCTACGAGCTGTGTATATGCCCCTCGGATTTTCGCGTAGGCATCGTAGGCACGCTCCCGTGCAAGCCTGTTGGCAGTGGATGAGGGAATTTGTGAGGCAGTCATTTCCATATCACTCTTTGAAAGATACTTAATGAGCATGTCCTCGTATTGTGACATAAACGCCTTCACAGTATTGCCGTAAAGAGTACGATTTTGTGCCGACAGTGTGTTTAAGGCGCGTGATTGCCAATACATTGATAGCTCGTTAAACCCGTCATAATCCACTCGGCAAACCTCGGGGGATTCGGTCATAGCAACGGGGTAGTATGGCACATAGGGTGTAAATTCAGCGTTGCTCAGGGTAAGCCACATAACGCAGGCCGCCTCAATGGGCATATTGTGTCGGGTAACAAGGATGTGGCACTCCTCCTGTCGGGAGGTGCTGATTGAACGCAGATACTTGTTGCCGGGAATATCAATGTGGTATTTTGACTTTTCAAGCCTTGAGCGTGTTGCGTTCATAATATCCTTTTGTGAAATCTTCTTTGTGGGTTTGAAAAGCAACTCATATTCGGTCTTGTACGCATCGGAAGGTACTTCACCGTGAAGAAGTCTTTTGCCTTCCCATATACGCAGGGTGTTGGAGTCCTTTTCAGGCTCTGCATAGGTTTTGCGCAGATTAATTTTGCCGTTTGTCTCGTTGAGGAAACGATTATCCTCAGCAAGGGCTACAAGGTCCTTTGACACGATAACGTCGGGAGAGTCGATGTCGATTTCCCCAAGCATAAATGCATTGGGAATAACCGCCGCTCGGTCTGTGGGGAGCTTAATTGCCGCATACTGATGTCCTGTATATATTTCCATATACCAAGCCTCGTTTTGGTCAGCAATCATAATAATATTACCCTCACCTGAGCCGTAGTTATTGACAATATTTGCGATTATCTCAACACCGTGGCGTGCAGAGGTTGCCTCCTGGAGAATTATGTCGTTTGCGGACAACTCGTGAAGACCTGTGTCTACGAAGGGGTCAGCCGTGATAGCCTTTTCCGAGGGATAGCCCGTAACGGTTGAGGTTGCGGAAACTCCAAGCTCGTTAAAGCCTGCCGCACCGAAGGGATCCTTACCGATTCCGCGATGCTTTGAGCCTGGCAACGCACTGTAGCGTAGCGTGCTTGCGGGCATGGGGAAGGATAATCCATGGGCATCGGTAAACATTGAGCCTTCGGGGTGGTCTTTTGCGGGATGGATAACGAAGCGTTTTGAATTGTAGCTTGTCATATCCTCTGTGCGGGCAATAATAGTAGAGCCGTCTTGTGACACATCGCGACCAACGTAGAAGCCTGTGCAGGCGTAGGCAGATGCGTAAGATAATATAAACAAAGCCGCGATTGCGATACAAATTTTCAAAAATTTAATTTTAAGCATTAATAAGAACAGACCTTTCGAGACATAATAGTATAGTAAAATGATACCTTAAATTTGCGATTTTGTCAAGAGAGATGGGGAGAAAGGGGTTGAAATTGTATAAAACAAACAAAAGGAAAAAAAATAAAAAAAAGTGTTGACAAAGGCAAATATTTGTGGTATTATATAGCTTGTGTTGAGAATATTATGCGTGATTAGCTCAGTTGGTAGAGCACCTGACTCTTAATCAGGGTGTCCAGGGTTCGAGCCCCTGATCGCGTACCAGAAAAAGCGACTTGTTTCGACAAGTCGCTTTTTCATTGATATAAATCTCTTGCGCGATTTTCGATATGTCATAAATGACTCGATATGTGATGACGCATTCGATATGTTGCCTTACGGCAACGAGATTTATAGCATATCGAGTTTGAGCGAATCGAGAACATATCGATTTTACGAAGTAAAAATATCGAGCAAACGAAGTTTGCATATGATAAAAATTATAAATATCTTTATGGTTCTGCTTTCCCAAAGAGAAACGACGATTTGTGATAAGAATGAAGTGAACCCCAAAGTCAGACACTTTTGGAGGCGCATATCAAAGCCCCTGCCTTTTCTTTCGCAAAAAAACTGTTGCGCCTGAATAAAGATTGTGGTATAATGAAAGTATAAAAGGAGGTGGAGTTATGCCCATAGCAGGAATAATATGGATTATAGCCGTTGTTGCCTTTATAATACTTGAGGCTGCGACCTACCAGATGGTATCGGTATGGTTTATTGCAGGCTCAATCTGTGCTTTGCTAACAAGTCTTATGGGCGGTGGCTTCCGAGTGCAGATGACGGTCTTTATGGCAGTATCAATAGTATTATTGATTATTGTGAGACCTATGGCAATGAAACGACTTGATGCCAGGAAAACAAAGACCAATGCTGACAGATTAATCGGTGAAAAGGTGCTTATTACCGAGGGGGTTGATAACATCAACGGTAAGGGACAGGGCAAACTTGAGGGATTGGTATGGAGTGTCCGTTCAGAGTCGGGCAAGAAAATTCCCGAAGGTACTGTCCTGGAGGTAAAACGCATCGAGGGTGTGAAAATTATTGTTGAATAAGGGGGAAATCATATGTTGATTTTAATATTACTTGTAATTCTTTTGATTTTGGTTATTTCCAACATCAAAATTGTTCCGCAGACACACGCATATATTATTGAGCGTCTTGGTGCGTATCAGGCGACATGGCCTGTTGGTATGCATTTGAAGATTCCCTTCATTGACCGTATTGCAAAGAAGGTCAACCTAAAGGAGCAGGTGGTGGATTTTGAGCCACAGCCCGTTATTACTAAGGATAACGTTACAATGCAGATTGATACAGTAGTGTATTACCAGATTACAGACCCGAAGCTGTACACCTATGGTGTCGAGCGTCCCATGATGGCAATCGAGAATCTTACTGCAACAACCCTGCGTAACATTATCGGTGATTTGGAGCTTGACGAGACTCTTACATCCCGCGACACAATCAACACTCGTATGAGAGTTATCCTTGACGAGGCAACCGACCCCTGGGGTATTAAGGTAAACCGAGTTGAGCTCAAGAACATTATGCCTCCTCAGGCAATTCGTGATGCCATGGAGAAGCAGATGAAGGCGGAGCGTGAGCGTCGTGAGAGCATCCTTATTGCCGAGGGTGAAAAGAAGAGTGCAATCCTTATTGCCGAGGGTGAAAAGGAAAGCTTAATCCTTCGTGCGGAGGCAAAGAAGGAAGCGGAAATCCGCGAGGCGGAAGGACAGGCACAGGCAATTCTGGAGGTACAGAAGGCAGTAGCTGAGGGTATCAGACTTATAAATGAGGCGGACCCCAAGGAGGGCTACCTTACAATCAAGTCATTGGAGAGCCTGGGAGTGCTTGCAAACGGACAGGCAACAAAGATTGTTGTTCCCTCAGACCTGCAGGGTCTGGCAGGCTTGGCAACCTCACTGACAGAGATTATAAAAACAGAAACAAAGTAAGCAAAAAAATAGCACTTGCACATGCAAGTGCTATTTTTGTTTAGTCTTTCTTATCACCGCGGTAGCGGGAGTTTGCACCCTTTGAACGGCTGTGGTTAAGCTCAGAATTTCGCATTCTGCGTTTCTTTGCATATAGCTCAGGGTCATTCTCCTCAATGGCGCGTCTTTCACGAATCTGGTGAAGCTTACGTCTTCTTTCCGCACGCATCTTGCGTGAACGGTTAACGAGGATTGCTATAATAATCAGGATTGCAGGGATGAACACAAGGGGGTTTGTCAGGAAGTTGATGATGATGTGAAAAACGTGAAGCACGTGGTTCCTCTCAACATCATTTGCTGCAAGCAGGTCTGCCGCCGCAATTTCAGCATCCTTGTATTTGTAAACAACCCTACCCAATACATCACCCTTCAGAATGGGTGCCGCGATATTCTCATTAAGCACAACCTCTGATGTAATCTCTGAGGAGATGTCCTTGCCCTTGGGGATAAGCGCGTGGATTTCCTCGTCAACCGTCAGGGTTACACGCTTGTCCTTCTTTGCCTCGTAAACCTTTGAATCGGCAACTACTGTACCGGGTGATGCCAATATGCCCGACTCGTAGTTATTGAAGCCGAAATCGAACATTGCGCGTGATACTGTGTAGGAATAAGCGCCTGCATCAACATTTATGTCACTTGCCTTAAGAACAACCGACAAAAGCTCCATTCCGTTATATACTGCAGAGGATACAAGACAATGTCCTGCCGCCTCTGTTGTACCTGTCTTAATACCGTTACAGGGTGAGTATACGTGATGTGCCGAACGAGCCGAGCTCAAAAACAGGTTAGTTGTGGGTAAATCACGATTCTGTGTGTACTTGTTTGTGGGATTGATATGATATGAGGGCTTCTTGACGATTTCGCGGAAGGTCTCGTTTTTCATACAATACTTTGCAAGCTTTGCCATATCTGTGGCAGTTGTGTAATGGTCATCATCGTGAACACCGCAGGCGTTTGCGAAGTGAGTATCTGTAAGCCCAAGCTTCTGTGCCTTTGCGTTCATAATATCAATAAATGCAGGGATAGAGCCGCCGATATGCACCGCCATTACATTTGCCGCATCATTTGCACTGTAGATGAGGGTACTGTTGACCAGGTCTGTCATGGTGAGCTCTTCACCAATAAGAATACCCATATGTGAATCCTCAAGGGTGATGCTCTCCAAAGCCTCATAGGTTGCGGTGACGGTGTCGCCCATTTTATCACTCTCAAGAGCAATAATTGCCGTCATCATCTTTGTAAGTGATGCAGGATACATTTTCTTGTCCGCGTTCTTTGAGTAGATTACTCGGTCGGATTTCATATCCATCAAAAGCACCGCACCTGCCTTTGAGGTGTCGGGTGCAGTGAGGCCTGCATCCTCTATATAAACTGCTGAGTCACTCTCAGGCTCGGCATAGGTTACGGCAGGTGCCATAAGCATCATTGCCGCAAGTAAGAGTGCCGCTGTTTTTTTAAATTTTATCATAGTAAACATCCTCCGTTTTTGTAGTTATAACACCAAATAAAACCGTACTCAACAATCATTATACAAAAAATAACAAAAAATTTCAATAGTATTGTGATTTTTTTAAAGGTTTTTACTATAATTTTTAAAAAAACTATGGAAATTTATGCGTATTTTTGATATAATGAAAAATGGAGAGTTATAGTTTCCGGAATTTGTGAAAGGGAATGATTCAAAAGCTATGAAAATATTAGTTGTAGACGACGAAAAGCTATTGGTAAAAGGCATAAAATTCAATCTTGAGCAGGAGGGTTATCAGGTAATCACCGCCTTTGACGGTGAGGAAGCGGTAAGGCTTGCCCACGATGAGAGCATAGATGTAATCCTGCTTGATTTGATGCTTCCAAAGATTGATGGATTTACGGCATGCCGTACAATTCGCGGTTTTTCAAATGTACCTATAATTATGCTTACTGCAAAGAGTGAGGATGTGGACAAGATTCTTGGTCTTGAGTACGGTGCAGATGACTATATCACAAAGCCGTTTAACATTCGTGAGGTTGAGGCAAGAATCAAGGCAATTCTGCGTCGTGTTACTCGCGAGCCGAAGGGTGATAAAAGCAAGATGATGATATCGGGTAATATTACCCTTGACTATAATTTCCGCCGAGCAATGGTGGGAGAGAGAATAGTCGAGCTTACAGGCAAGGAGTTTGATTTGCTTGAGCTGTTTTTAAAGAATCCTGAAAAGGTTTATACAAGAGAAAATCTCCTTGATATTCTGTGGGGTATCGGTTATCCCTCCGAGGAGAGAACAATTGACGTACATATGCGCCGATTGAGAGAAAAGATTGAGGATAATCCGGCAGAGCCGAAATACTTGAGAACTAAGTGGGGTGTTGGATATTATTACAGGATGGAGCAGGGTTAAGAATTGCTTTAATTCACCCAAGGTAAAGGGATTAAGGGACAAGCTCAATAAGAATGTCCATACCGTAAGATTCACCATGCTTGTGGCGTATCTTGCAGTAACGGTGATAACCCTTGTGCTGATGTATACCTTTAGTGTGGGTATCCTTGACGAGAACCTGCACTCTGACGAGAGAATAGACCTTTATGCAAAGGCAAATATAACTGCGCAATCCATTTCCAGCTCGTGGGACGAAAATGACGAGGGCGTTATGGAGCTTCGTATTGACGATATTATGGAGAGGCTTTTGGCAGGTACGAACATCCGAGGTGTTGTTACAAACAACTCCTATACCGTTATGTACGACAACAACCGCGAGGCTAATATGATGGGCAAGGTGTTTATGCGTAATTGCATAAAGCGCGCCCTTGACGGTCAGCAGGCGGACTCCACCTTTGAGGCGGACAATGGTGAAACTCTGGCGGTATCGGTGCCGATTGAATACGGCGGTGAGATTGTAGGCAGTGTGTACCTTGCAGAAAACCTGTCGTCAATAAATGATACCCTTAGAGCAATAAGGACAAGTCTGGTCCTTTTCAGTATCCTGATGGTATTTGTAATTGGGCTTATAAGTCTGGGCATAGGATATGTTATCACAAGACCCATTGCACAGTTTACAGCTGTTGCCCGCGCGATTTCAAAGGGAGACTTCTCCCGCAGGGCGGAGGTTAAGGGTAGCCGAGAGATTGCAGAGATGGGACAGGCGCTCAACTTTATGTGTGATGAGCTTAATGCTCTGGACGAAAAGCGTAGGAATTTCGTATCCGATGTTTCCCACGAGCTTAAGACTCCCATGGCAGGAATCAAGCTTTTGTGTGACAGTTTGGTTAAGGCAGAGTCCCCCGATATGGATACCATTCGTGAATTTTTGAATGATATGTCCGAGGAGGTTGACCGTCTTACAAGACTTATTGACCGTCTGTTGGAACTGTCAAGACTTGATTCAAATGCAGAATTGAATCTTAGTCAGGTAGACATTGCCGAGCTTTGCGAGGGCGTGGTAAGAAGCCTTACAAAGCTTGCCTTCGAGAAGGAAATCACCCTTGATTTTGACCGAGACACAGACCAGACGGTTATAATGGTGGATTACGATAAAATTTATGAGTGCGTATATAACCTGTGTGTAAACGCAATCAAGTACACTCCCGAGGACGGGCGTGTTACGGTGCGTGTGAAAATGACAGACTCAGACTGTCAGGTTGAGGTGGAGGACAATGGCCCCGGGATTCCTGATGGTGAGAAAACAAAGATATTTGACCGTTTCTATCGTCTTGACGATTCCCGCGCAAGAGACACAGGCGGCACAGGCCTAGGCCTTGCCATTACCAAGGAGGCGGTACAGCTTCATAACGGCTCCGTAGATGTTACGGACAGAGAGGGCGGCGGAAGCATATTCAGACTTGTGTTGCCGAGACCGGAGAGTAATAAATAAGAGGAATGATAATATGAGTGCTAAGGCAAAGCTTGCGGCAACGGTTGTTTGCGTGGTATCCTTGCTTGTGGCGGTAATATGTGCCATATGGATATCAGTTGACCGAGGCAGTGATAAAACTAAGATAGATTTATATTTTCTGAATGCTGACGGTTCGGGTATTGAGGCGCGCAAGGACACTGTGCGTTATAAAAATGAGGACGAGCTTATTCGCAATACCCTCAAAAAGCTACGCCGAGGACCGTCTCAGTCAAATCTCGGTGCAGTAATGCCCCGTGATACGGAGGTAACGGAAATCAGGCTGTCAGGAAATCAACTTATGGTTAATTTATCGGAGAACTTTATGACCGATGACCCATCAAGGAATGTTCTTAATGTTTATGCGGTGGTAAAGACCCTGTCATCCACCTCGGTGGTATCAAGCGTGAAGGTGTTGGCAGGTGGCAAGGCGATTCGAGATAAGGACGGAAACAAGCTGGGATTTATAGATGCCTCCGACATAAACCTTGAAACAGAAGAATATCAGAGTGAGGTAAGGCAGGTGGCTCTTTACTTTGCAAATCCTGCGGAGGATATGCTTGTAAGAGAGATGCGTTCCATTACCATTACCGACCAGCAACCAATAGAGCAATATATTATAAACGAGCTTATCAAGGGAACGAAAAGCAAGATGGCAAAAAGTCTCTTGTCCGATGATACGGTGCTTGTATCGGTGGATGTGGAGGAAAACATATGCTATCTTAATTTTAGGTCAAGCTTTTTGGCAGAGAACGAGGGCTCCGACATCCATGAGAGGCTGGTTATATATTCAATCGTAAACTCACTTACGGAGCTTCAGACCATCGGCAGAGTGCAGTTTTATATGGACGGCAAGAGAGTCAATGATTTCGGCTCCATTGCCATTGGGGATTATTTGTCGAGGGACACAAATATTATTAATTCAGAGGGGTAAGCTATGAATAGAGTAAATGTAACAATCAATTCAAGAATTTACACTGTAGTTGCCGAGGAGGATACGGAGTATTTAGAGAGAATCTGTAAATACGTAAGTGACAAGGTGTCAGAGGTTATCTCTGAGGGTACAAATGTAATGGGGGAGAGACCTGTTGTCTTGGCGGCGTTAAATATTTGTGATGAATATTTCAAGCTTCTTGACCGAGGCACCGCAGACAAAACTGCTCCTGAGCTATTGATGAAAATCCGGGAGCTTGAAAAGGCGCTTGCTGAAAGCCGTACTGATGAGAATGGTGCAGAGGAGAGAATCCTTGTTCTTGAGGAGGAGCTTGAACTGGCACATCGTGTAAATGGTGACACAGAGGAGAAAATCAAGATTCTGGAGAATGAAATAGCGGAGGCAGATTTAAGACTCAGGAAGCAGAGAGCAGAGTTTGCAATAAGAGAGCGCGAGCTTCTTGATATGCTTGAGAGAAAATAATGAAAACATCAATGGAACTTTTAGCCCCTGCAGGGGGAATGAGTGAGCTTATAGCAGGTGTTCAATCGGGAGCAGATGCCATATATTTGGGTGCCGCGGCGTTCTCGGCTCGTGCAGGTGCGGGTAATTTTACACGAGAGGAATTGGAAGAGGCGGTTAAATACGCCCATGGCTATGGGGTGAAGGTGCATTGCGCCATTAATACTCTTATAAAGGAGCGTGAGCTTCCCCAAGCCATAGAAATCGCGATTATGGCGGCGGAATGTGGTGTGGATGCCCTTATAATTCAGGATGTGGGCTTTGCGGGGCATATCCGCAAGGTACTGCCGCAGATGGAACTTCACGGAAGCACACAGATGACAGTAACCAGCCTTGAGGGTGTACGCTACCTTGAAAAGCAGGGCTTTTCAAGGGTGGTTTTAGCCAGAGAACTATCCCTGGGTGAAATTGAAGAAATAGTTAAGGGTGCAAGGGCGGAAATCGAGGTTTTTGTCCATGGCGCAATATGTATGTCCTATTCGGGACAATGCCTGATGTCGAGCATTTTAGGGGGCAGAAGTGGCAATCGCGGCAGATGCGCTCAGCCCTGTCGTCTGGAATATACACTTCTCGAGAATGGCAATGCGGTGGATAAGGCATACATCCTTAGTCCTAAGGATATGGCACTTATCGGGCATTTGGACGAGCTGAAAAGAATAGGTGTTGCCTCACTAAAGATTGAGGGCAGATTAAAAAGCGCAGAATACGTAAGTGCCGTTTGCGGTGTTTACAGAAAATATATTGATAATCCGAGACCTGTGGCAGAGAGGGATATAGGTGAGCTTATTGATGCCTTTTCCCGTTCAGGCTTTACGGACGGATATTTCATCGAAAGCCTCGGTAAAAATATGATGTCCCACAAAAACCCTGCCAACAATTCAGGCAGTAGTTATACCCCTGAGGCTCGTGAGAGAGCAGGGGGCAAGATTGTAAGAAAAATCCCCATCACTATGGTTGCGGCTCTGTCTATGGGTGAGCCTATAAGACTTACTGCGTATGATAACGAGGGACATACCGTAACCGTTACAGGTGATGTTAAAGCTGAGAGGGCAATAAAGACATCTCTTGATGAGGAGAGACTGAGGAAGCAGTTAGAAAAGCTTGGTGACACACCCTTTGTGTGTGAGGAGACCATTCTTATGCTTGAGGATGGAATTACTGTCCCCATAAAGGAAATAAATGCAACACGTCGCAGACTTACAGACCTTCTGTGGCAGGAGAGATACAAAAGGGATAAGCAGGAGATTGTTCCCTGTATCCTTGAGGATAGGAGCATTGCTTGTGAGAGGGTGCCGTATCTTACTGCCGAGGTTGAAACCTACGGTCAAGGTGTGGCAGTTATGGAATCGGGTGTCGTAAAGAGGATTTATGCGTCCCCGTCAGTTGCCCGAAGACTATTGGAGCTTGGACATGACACAGAGGTAGTAACGAGACCCGGTGATATATTATGTGATGAGGAAATAGTGACAGAATCATGTATAGCACCATCCTTTGGTGCAATAGAGAAATATGGTGATAAGGTAAGGTACGGTGATTTCAGGCTTAATGTCTATAATTCCCTTACAGGCAAAGCCTTTGAGAATCTTGATGCAATCACCCTGTCACCTGAATTGAATCTTCGCGAGATATATGAGTTATCAGGGAAAATTGATTGTGACCTTGAGGCAATAGCCTATGGCAGGCTTCCCCTGATGGTAATGCGTAATTGTCCTATAAAGGCAATGGGTAGATGTCAGAAGGGAAAGAATACTTACACCTTAAGGGATAGAAAAAATATGGAATTTAACCTCTTATGCAAAGAGGGGTGCAGGGTACTGTTGATTAATTCAAAGCCCATATACATCGCAGATATTTTAGATGAGTTTATAGGCTCGGGAGTCAATGCAATAAGATTACTCTTTACCACCGAAACGGAGGACGAGGTGAGGGAGGTATTAAAAACCTACCAAAACGCTCTTTCGGGAGAGAGGGTGGATAAACCCAAGGACAACACATTTACTCGAGGACACTTAAAGCGCGGGGTAATATGAAAGGATGAAGCAAATGGCAGATTTGATTTTAGCATCGGCGTCTCCGAGACGCAGAGAGCTTTTAAATAATATCGGACTTCAATTTTCCGTTATTGTGTCCGATGCTGACGAGAGTCAGGTAAAGGGTGACGTACCGCCAAATGTCTATGTGTGTGAGCTTGCACTCATAAAGGCGGTTGAGGTGGCAAAGAGAGTCCGGGACCGAGAGGATGCCATAATCATTTCTGCAGACACTGTGGTTGTCTTAGAAGATAAAATATTAGGAAAGCCTGCGGACCGAGAGGGAGCAAGAGCAATGCTTCAAAGCCTTTCCGGCGTTTGCCACAGAGTTTATACAGGCTATTGTGTGTTGAGGGTTAGGGATGCAAAGACCGTTTGCAACCACACCATGACCGAGGTGAAATTCAAGGAGCTTACAGAGGATAGAATTGAGCGCTACCTTGACACTAATGAATATTGTGATAAAGCCGGAGGATATGGGATACAGGGTAAGGGCGGTGTCCTGGTGGAGGCCATAACGGGAGATTACCAGAATGTGGTTGGATTACCCGTAAGTGATTTGTGCGAGGTTCTGGAAACAGAATTTGATGTTAATATATTCTAATATTTGGAGGATTGGAAATGGGATTTTTAACAAAGGATGTCGCCATTGATTTGGGAACTGCGAATACTATTATATATGTAAAGGGTAAGGGTATCGTGGTGCGTGAGCCGTCGGTGGTTGCCATTGACCGATTCAGCGGTAAAATTCTGGCAGTAGGTGACGAGGCAAACGCTATGATTGGCAGAACACCCGACAATATCGTGGCAATCCGTCCTATGAAGGACGGCGTTA
>JAZOBR010000031.1:0-6721 GCA_045596105.1 Candidatus Ornithomonoglobus sp. | reverse complement strand
AGGAGTCATACGATTTCCTGTAAGGGCTTTCTGCCATTCTGAAACCGACTCCTCCTTACTCCAATCGGCACCTGTCTGCTTGGTGGCAATGACAAACAGTCTCTCACGAGCGCGGGTCAATGCAACATAAAGCAGACGCATACGCTCCGAGGTATTCTCGTCACTGTTGATTTTCTTTATAAGCTCCTTTGTGTAGGTCTCCCTTGAATAATGCTCATCATAGAATATTCGCGAGAGGCCAAAGCCAAGCTCTTTATGCATCCTGACGGCAGACGAGCCTGTGGAGGTATTGAAATCACTGCCTGTGCCAAGCAGGAACACGTAGGGAAACTCAAGACCCTTACTCTTGTGGATAGTCATAATCCTTACCACATCGTGGTTATCTCCAAGCATTTTCGCGCCTGTGATGTCCTTATCATCACTCTCGCAAAGCCTTTCAATGTAATTGGTGAAATTGAAAAGCCCCTTGAAGCCTGCGCCCTCATAGGAGCGTGCGCGTTCGTAAAGGAGACGAAGATTTGTCTGTGACTCGTCATTCTCCTCAATGGCACCCATTATGTCATAGAAACCGCTTTCCTCATAGATGGTCCATATAAGCTCTGCAACGGACTTGGTGCGGACATATCCACGCCATCTATGCAGGCTTGAAAGAAAGCTTAGTGCGTGGCGACGCAAACGAGGGTCATCACCTGAGTCGGAGTAGTCGGACAGTGCATCGACAAGGTAGTTAGCCTTTCTTTTGTGTATCTTTATTTTTGCCAGCTCGTTATCGGTAAAGCCGCCGATGGGTGAGCGCATAACACTCAGCAGGTGAATGTCCTGATGGGAGTTATTTATAAGTGACAGAAGTGAAAGCATAACTGAGATTTCCCGTCTGTCAAAGAAGGAGCCTGTATCGGTGTAGCTGTCAATACCATATCGGGAAAGCTCCTCACCGAGAACCTCGGCAATATTACGCACCGAGCTTCTTAATATAACAATATCCTTCTTTTTAATGGGGCGCAGCCTTTCGGTGCTTTTGTCATAGACCATGGCACCGCTGTTTAAAAGCTCCGCAATCCTTTGTGCCGTAAAGCGTGCCTCGACGAGGTTTGTATCAAGTCCTTGGGTACGGTCAAGTGCAAGGAAATGAAGCTCCGATTTATGGGTGATATGGGGTTCTTTGTACACCTCAAAATCCTCACTGCGGACAATTTCTTCTGTACCTTGGTAGTTAATATCTCCTGCCGTTTCCGTCATAATCTTTGAGAAAATATCATTAACGGCTTTCAAGATTTCCTGTCGGCTACGGAAGTTCTGCGACAGGGCAATGGATGAGTGAGAGCTGTCCTCGGAGGTGTAAACCTCACTTTTCGACTTGAAAATATAGGGGTCGCCCTTACGGAATTTGTAGATGCTCTGCTTCAGATCACCAACCATAAATATATTGTTCCTTGAAATACGCTCGAAGATGCTGTCCTGAAGCATATTTGTGTCCTGATACTCGTCAATCAGAATTTCGTCATATTTGTCGCGATAGGCATTTCTTACGGATTCGTTGTTTTTAAACAGCTCATAGGTAAGATGCTCAATATCTGAAAATTCGTAAACGCCCTTTTTCTCCTTAGTGGCGGAATATTCCTTCATAAACTCTGTTACGAGCCATACTAAATCCGATGCCTCGTGATACATTGCCTTGGGGTCGTAGTCTGCCTCAATCTTCTCAAACGGCACCGAAACACCCAAGGGTACGGAGTCAGAGGATTTCAGGGTACGGAAAACATCATAAAGAGATGAGAAGGCATATTTAAGCCTGTCCGATTCATAGGATTGAGTCAAAGCGTCAACCTGCTCCATAAGAGGAGCAACGGCTTTCTTTGATGAGAATTTTGCCTTGTAGATGGCGTAAATCCCGTCCCAATCGGTGGCATCAAGGATGCCTTGGGCAATATCCTGAAGGGCGGTGGCAAGCTCAAGCCCTGAATAATCCAGCTTGTTCCATACCTCGTCTATAATGGATAGGCTCACTTGTGCTGCCTTTTTCGACTCGGTAATATGCCGTTTTACCGTCGGTAGCTCCTGTGGTGGCAAAAGGAAGTTGTCCCTTGCATTACATAGCCACTCCCGGGGCTCTGCGAAGGAGTCGATAAAGGCGTATATTGTAAATACAATATTAATAAGCCCCGAATTACTGCGGTCTTGTGCGTAATATGAGGTAAGACGGTCAAGTGTTTTCCGCGCCTCGTCATCGCCTGCTTCATATATTCGGCTAAGCAGTTTGTCCATAGCCTCTGCCATCAGCATCTGCTTCATACTCTCGTCACAGATGCGGATGCCCGGGTCGATACCCAGGGCGTGGAAGTTGTTTTGCACAACTCGGTTACAGAAGGCATCAATGGTCATAATATCTGCCGTTTCTGTAAGACGTATTTCCTCCTTAAGCTGACGGCGTACTGCGTCGTCGCAATCGGGGGAGAAGATATACTGTCTCAGTCGGCTGACAATTTTCTGTCGCATCTCTGCGGCGGCAGCCTCGGTGAAGGTAACAATCAAAAGCCTTGAAATACGGCTCTTTCCCGAAAGGAGCTTCTGCAGGACTCTCTCTACCAATACGGCAGTTTTGCCCGAGCCTGCGGCGGCGGAAACCAAAAGGTTGCCCGAGCCTGTGTCTTTATAAATGGCATTTTCCTGCTCAGGTGTCCAACGCATTATGATTCCTCCCCTCGTAGAATATCCCAGACCTGTGCCTCGGATTCCGTAATTTCACGTTCCGTCTTGAAACGCTCGTCAAATCGGCACACGGATTTATACTCACAATAACTGCAATGCGAGCGTGTGCCCTTACCCATAGGTGAAACGGAGATTTTACCTCCGCGGATTTCTTTATTAACCTCAAGGACGCGGTTGCGGACGTGCTCCATTAAAAGCTCACCATCCTCGCGGGACTTGACCCTACTATCCAAAACCACCTCACCGTCCTTCATCTTGAAGAACAAAGAGTCCTGATTTCTCTGATATTCCGACTCAACTCGGTCAAGCTCAACTCGGTCAAGCGCACCGGAAGCATCGTCTGAAATAAAGGTTATGCCCGAAAGCTCGGTATTCTTCTTAAGTCGGCTTTGTGCCGTCTGGGGTCTGCTTGTTACATCTATATTTGCAAAATAGTTATGAACAAGTCCATAATACATTCCTGATATGGTGGCATCCTTGTACAGCATACGCATAGCAAGGGCGTATATAACAGGCTGCATATCAATGCCGTTATATATGTCGGCAACATTAAAGCTTTGTGAGCCTGTCTTGTAATCAATAATTCTGAATTCACTGACTCCGTCGTGACGGCAGACATCAAGTCGGTCAATCTTACCGCCAACCTCAACATCCTCTGCCAGCTTTACATATACCATTTCCTCATAGGCAAAGGGTACAAAATCACCTGAGGCAATAGAACGGACGGTTGTCCTTGCCGCAACCTTTACGGTCTCACCCATACGCCTTAGAATATCTGCGGTCATCTCCTTGTCGCGAAGGTCGGATGCTGTTACATTTTCGATGGCCTCTGCTACGATACCGCTTACGATTTCGTCACACTTCTCGTCGGTTACCGTTTTCCAATCAAGCTGAGGGTCAGTATCAATTTTTGTGCATAGTCTTTCAATAACCTGATGGGCATAGGTGCCGGTATCCTTTGCATTAAGGGAGAATTCCTCACGCTCCTTAGCCTCAAGTCCATAGCCGAGATAATGGGCGAAGGGACAATTGGCATAGGTATTAAGACGGGTTGCACTGTATCGGTTAAAGTCGCGATACAGCTCCTTTGCAAGCTCCTCGTCAAGCTCAAGGGTACGGAAGGTGAAATCCCTTCTTGCACGCTCGATTGAAAGGAATCGGTCACGCCATAGCTCCTGTGCCTTGTACCAATCCGTAAGGTGTCCCTTAATGGGATGGTCACCGGGGGTGGTAAGCAGCTTATGAAGAGTAGCTCGCGGGGATGAGACATAGAAAGCGCCCGCCTGATTTGTGAGCATATCATCATACTGCGGGATATTCGGTAGCTTCTGCATAATATCAAGTATCATCTGTGAGGGCAGACAGGATTTTGAATCTGCCGTCATAGACGGATATGTTATATATAGCTTTTCTGTCACATGGGACAGTAGCTTGTAGACTGTGTTACGAAGCTTCTCTGCCTTTTTATGGGTTGTTGGGGCAAGTCGCAGGCTTGATGCCTCAAGAAACTCACGCTCTGAGTTTGAAAAATATCCCTCCTGTGTCGATACTGTGGGGTATGTGCCTGCCACAGCACCTATGGCAAAGATAGCTCGTGTAGGCAAGGCTCTGTTCATATCTGCCGCACCTACAAATACTCGGTCGATGCCCGATGGAATTGTACGGATTTGGCATTGAGTGAATGCGATTTGTATAAACTCTGCAAACTCGCTATGGGTAGTCTTCACTGCACCCAGGGCATTTTCCACCTCATCAATGCAATCTAGAAGCAGGTTCCATACCTGACCCATACGCTGTGCCTCGGCAGTAGCAAGGTTAACTGCCGTTGACAAAAGCTCTGCCCGTAGGCCTCGATACAGGTTTGTGTTCTCCAAAAACTCATAAAGGGCATGACAATAATCGGAAACGGTTTTGGCCTCCCTTATCTTTTCGCTGTATGCAGAAATTGGCGCAATAACTGTCTGACGCAGGTTGTCGAGCCATTCTAATGTATCGTCCTCCTTCTGCTCCTTGGAAAAAGCAGTGTCGAGAATGTTGTTATCCGAGCGCGTCCATTTTCTTTCCCACGCATTTTTGCGGTTAATGCCGTATTTGAGTACATGGTTTTCCAATAAATCAATATGATTGGGATTAAGGCGTATATATTTCGTCTTATGCTCGGGTGTTAGAACAGGTCTGTAGATAAAGCCTGAACGAAGGTATGAGAACATTGACTCATAGTCCCAATTAGTCTCAATAACATTGAACAGTGACAAAATCTGCATAGCAATGGGGTGTTCCGAAATTGAAATGGTTTCGTCACCGTAGTAGGGGATGTCATACTCGTTGAATATGGCACTGAGGATATGTGAATATCCCTCAGGGTCGGAGGATATGATACCGATTTCACCAAAGCGGTAGCCCTCCTCTCGAACAAGGTCGAGAATTTTTGTTGCAATATGCTCAACCTCGGTATAGGCATCTCTTGCAGTAAAGATTTGTGCATTTTTCACCACTTGGGGATAGCTATCACCATTGTGCCAGTTATCAAACAGAAATTTGAGGTCGGGAGCCTTTATATGGCCCATTCCGCCCTCAAGCTCAATCACCGTTGCATCACAAAGAGAGGTGATGTCATAAATCGCCTTTTTTGTGCCGTAGTATGTATCATTATAGTCGGGACAAATGCTCATGGTAATTGTGATATTGGCACTTGTCAGAATAAGCTCGCGAATAACTTCAAGCTGGGCAGGTAAAAACTCGTCAAAGTTATCCACCCATATGTTATCCTCAGGTGAGAATGCCTGGGGGATTATCTCTGTAATTTCAGATAGCGTATTTTCATTATCAGAGAAATCCGACTCCGAAATAAGGATGCGGTATTTATCACCGATACCGCTGAGAAGAGCAAGCTTTTGTTTAAGGTGACCGTCCTCGCACTCCTCTGCATTTTTAAGAAGCATCTCGGGTGTTACATTGTAGCGGTTAAGCTCTGACAAAAGTGATGCACAGACATCTGTAAAGCCCGGTTTTCTGGCAGAACGCAACAGCTTTGCGTCGTATTGGGTCTCGTCCGTTTCATTCAAAAACAGTTTTATGGCATAGGAAATAAGGGCGTATCGTCCCGATGCGCCTATGCGTGGTTGAGGACTTATAACAAGCTCTCTTGATAGTTTCTCAAGAGAGGTTGCTATAATGTTATTAAGTCCCGTACCGCCGAACTCGTCAATAAGCAGTTGCTCGGTAACGTGGGAGTAATGTGATGGCACAAGCATTATGCATCTTCTTTCAGGATGAGCGTTGTGCATCTTCTTCATTTCCTCTATGCAGTATCGTGTCTTGCCCGACCCGATACAGCCCTTAATTATAGTAACAGGCATTTTATCACCTCAAAAAATTAGTTTCTTGGCGTTGTGCCGCTTGTGTCGTCCTCCACGGTGCCGTTAATGTAGTCGGTCTTTTCCTGAAGGTCCTTTTCGAGTCCCTCATTTTCTGCTTCAAGCTCTGCCACTCTGCTCTTAAGGGCGATGTTTTCGTTTATAATATCAACTCTCTCTTGATACCCTGCACCCTTGTCCGTAAGTACGCCGATGAGCCATATGCCAAGCAGGACAATAATCACAATAAGAATAAGTCCCTTTATATAGCGCATCCTCTTGCGCCTTTTTTCTGTACGTATGTTGCCGTAATAATCCATAATAAGCCTCGCTCTTCAATCTGTTTTTTACTTATTATATATTGTATAACATTTGCGGCAAAAATTCAATATATATTTTACTCTGTCAGGTGGGATAGTACGGTTTTCGGGACACCGAAATCGGGTATTGGAATAAATTTTTAATCTGTGTATAATTAATGCATACAGAAAATTCAATTCATGGTGTAAAAAGAGGTAGGAATATGTACAAATATTTATTATGGGATGTGGATGGTACAATACCGAACTCATTCACAAGTAAGTTAATATTAAATTTTTGCCAAACTTTGGGATTTACTTTATAGGCAGCTTTTGGTTTTGCAATGGAAATAATTT
>JAZOBR010000030.1:0-3716 GCA_045596105.1 Candidatus Ornithomonoglobus sp. | reverse complement strand
GAGGTCTACTTATGATGGTTGGTCAGAGACGTAGACTTATGACATACCTTAAGGAGCAGGATATCGAGAGATACAGTGCTTTGGTTGCTAAGTTAGGTCTTAGAAAGTAATTTTGTTATCAATCAGGCAAACAGACTCTGTTTGCCTGTTTTGATATAAATTTTGTAGGGGAGATATGTTGCTTAGCAGATAAATAGAGCGTATAAGGCATTATGCGTTGTGTTTATGTGCTAAGAGTGTCTCCAAGGTAAAGTATTCAATAACGAAAGGATGAGAGATATGTTTGAGAATTTCAGAACATTTGAAACTACATTTGCTGGCAGAAAGCTTACAGTAGAAACAGGTAAGATGGCACAGCTTACAAATGGTCATTGTGTTGTTCGCTACGGTGACACAGCAGTAATGACAAATGTGACTGCGTCACGTACACCCCGCGAAGGTGTTGATTTCTTCCCTCTGTCAGTAGACTTTGAGGAGAAGATGTATGCAGTAGGTAAGATTCCCGGTGGTTATACAAAACGTGAGGGTAAGCCGACAGAGACAGCTGTTCTTACAAGCCGTATGATTGACCGTCCTATCAGACCTCTATTCCCGGATGATTTGAGAAACGATGTTTCAGTAATAAACACAGTTCTTTCAAATGACCAGGACAATGATCCGGGTATCTGTGCATTGATTGGTACAGCAGTTGCTCTTTCTATTTCTGATGTACCCTGGAACGGACCTATTGCAGGTGTATGGTTGGGACTAAAGGAAGATGGAACATTCCTAATTAACCCCACAGTTGAGGAGCGTAAGGATTCAATTATGCACGTAACTGTTGCCGGTACTAAAGAGAAAATCGTTATGATTGAGGCTGGTGCTAACGAGGTTAAGGAAGAGACGATGCTTGAGGGTTTGAAGTATGCTCATTCAAAGATTCAGGAGATATGCGACTTCATTACATCTATTCAGAGTGAGATTGGTAAGCCTAAGATGGAATACGAGTCACATGACATCAATCATGAGATTTACGATACAATCAAGGCTAATGAGTACGCTAACATTCAGCACGCTCTTGATACAGATGACAAGAACATACGTGACGAGAGAATTGGTGTTATAACAGACAGGATTATCGAAACAATGTCAGAGGAGTATCCCGACATTGCAACACAGCTTGAGGAAATTATGTACAAGATGCAGAAGGAAATCGTTCGTGCATGGTTGTACGAGGGAAGACGTGTTGACGGCAGGGGTCTTGATGAGATTCGTCCTCTTGCATCAGAGGTTGATGTTCTTCCTCGTGTTCATGGTTCAGGTATGTTCACAAGAGGTCAGACACAGGTTCTTACTATCGCTACATTAGCACCTCTATCAGAGGCACAGCGTCTTGATGGTATAGACCTTGAAGACACAAAGAGATATATGCATCAGTATAACTTCCC
Source organism: Candidatus Ornithomonoglobus sp. (assembly GCA_045596105.1). Lineage (GTDB taxonomy): Bacteria > Bacillota > Clostridia > UBA1381 > UBA1381 > Ornithomonoglobus. The sequence continues at coordinate 2,289 of JAZOBR010000030.1, read as the reverse complement.
GTCATATTCAGTTGGTGAGACACGTCCTTCACGCGGTCCCGGTAGACGTGAGATTGGTCATGGTGCATTAGCAGAGAAATCATTGGTGCCGGTTCTCCCTTCAGAGGAAGAGTTCCCCTATGCAATCCGTTGTGTATCAGAGGTGCTTTCATCAAATGGTTCAACATCACAGGGCTCAGTATGTGGTTCAACCTTGGCTCTAATGGCAGCAGGTGTACCTATTAAGGCGCCCGTTGCAGGTATTTCATGTGGTTTGATTACAACAGACGAGGGCTTCACAACTATGGTTGATATTCAGGGTCTTGAGGACTTCTATGGTGAGATGGACTTTAAGGTAGCCGGTACAAAGAAGGGTATCACATCAATTCAGGTTGACATTAAGAATGATGGTCTTCCTTACGAGGTTATTGAGGAGGCTCTTAGAAAGACAAGAGATGCTCGATACCACATCATTGATGATGTAATTCTAAAGGCTATTCCTGAGGTAAGAACAGAGCTTTCAAAGTATGCTCCTAAGGTAATGACAATAAAGATTGACCCCGACAAGATAAGAGAAGTTATTGGTCAGGGTGGTAAGGTAATTCAGGGTATCGTTGCTGATACAGGTGCAAAGATTGACATCGAGGAAGATGGTACAATCCACATCTTTGCAGAGACACAGGACAGTGGAAATGCTGCTAAGAAGGCAATCGAGGCTATCGTTGAGGAGCCTGAGATTGGCAGAATCTATAAGGGTACTGTAAAGACAATTACAGCATTCGGTGCATTTGTTGAAATTCTGCCCGGCAAGGATGGTCTTTGCCACATTTCAAAGCTTGATATGGAAAGAGTTGAAAAGGTAGAGGATGTTTGCCAGGAGGGTGATACTATGATTGTTAAGGTTATGGAGATTGATCCTAAGACAGGCAAGATTTCATTGTCAAGAAAGGATGCAATGCTTGAAATTGAGGATTGCTCAAATAATCAGTAATTTAAAAAGGCGGAGTAAAACTCCGCCTTTTTTAGTGTCAAAATAGTTTATTTTTATGCATTAATAATTGCTTCTGTCATCTTGATTGCACGATAATTTTCTTTTATATCGTGAACTCGGACGAACATTGCACCCTTTAGGCAAGCTAAAACAGTGGTTGCCAATGTACCCTCAACTCTTTCTGTTACGGGTAGGTCGAGTGTAAGACCAATAATTGATTTTCTTGATGCACCAAGTAATATGGGGTAACCAAGACTGTGTAGCTTGTCAAGATTATTCACTATAGCAAGGTTATCCTCATAGGTTTTTGCAAAGCCAATACCGGGGTCAATTATAATTTTATTAATTCCGTTTGTTTTTGCTATGAAAATACTTTCTTTTAAGTCGCTTATCACATCTTCTATTAAATTTTTGTATTCGGGACAGGTACGGTTATGCATAAGACAGATTGCCTTCTTGTTCTCGGCAATTACTTTTGCCATATCTGTATCATGCTTTAAACCCCATATATCATTGACCATATCAGCACCTGTCTTGATTGCCTCACAGGCAACAGATGCCTTGTAGGTGTCAACTGATATTGGAATATCAAAGTTGGACTTTATAGCCTCGATTATGGGCGTAATTCGTGCAATTTCCTCCTGGGGGGCGATTTCGGTGTACCCCGGGCGGGTTGATTCACCGCCAATGTCAATAATGTCCGCACCCTCTTTTATCATTTTCTCAACTCTTTTAAGGGCATCTGATAAATTACAATTCATCCCACCATCAGAGAATGAATCGGGAGTAATATTTAATATACCCATAATGTGGGTATGATTATTTTTAAATTTTCGATTACCAATAATCATATTATACCTCTATTTGAGAGTTGCGTTTGGAATCCTCCCAATAACATTCATACTGAGCATTACAATTAAAGCACAGTCTAGATTTTTTATCCGCCTCATATAAAAGCTCTGAGAACTCATCCTTATGAGTCATATCCCTGTGACCGAGGATAGCGTTTGTAACTAATTCAATCTCATTATCACTAAAACCGCATTCGGGCATTATTTCTCTTGCAAGCTTTGCCCCTGACTCGTTGTGTGGAAGTCCTGAATATCTCCCTGCATCATGAAGCAGTGCGGCAGTATAGATAAGCTCCTTATCAAGCTTTATGTTTTTTTCAAGAGAAAGTATGTAACCTATTCTTGCTGTATCGAGAGCGTGTTCGAGATTATGCAGACAGAATTTCCTGTCCCTTTCTTTTTCGTTTATATAGGCTAATTGCTTTTGATATATAGGATGATTGTAAACCTTATTACAACGCTTCATTT
>JAZOBR010000029.1:0-4983 GCA_045596105.1 Candidatus Ornithomonoglobus sp. | reverse complement strand
GATCCGACTTTCCTTATACAAATGAAATTCTATCCTATGGCGGTACTGATGCAGGAGCAATCGCATTAACAGGAGAGGGTGTAAAGGCGGGTGGAATTTCTGTGCCTGTGAGATATATCCATTCTCCTTCGGAAATGGCATGCATAAAGGATATAGAAGCTTGTATTGACCTCCTGTGTGAGGCTGTAAAGTATAGCTGGTAAAGATGAAAATATCCCTTGAACACCTATGTGCTTTGAGGGATATTTTTTGTTTTGTGACCTTGTTTTTGTTGACAATACAAGCCTTGTGTGATAAAATATCATAGGGGTGTATCTGAAATTCCGAGCAATACATATAAAAGGAGTTTTAGACACATGAACATTGTAAATAATCTTAAAGCTATTGATGAGATTAAGGCAGACATTTTAACGGAGGTAGCGGAGCTTCATAAGAAGCTTGCTGACTACGATGAGCTTGCCGATTATGGTCCTGTTGAAAATTCAATTTCGACCATAATAGCAATGGATTACATATTAGCCCGTCATCTCGGCATTGCACACAGCACGATTGATGGCAGAATATGTGACCTTCTCACAATGGCAGAGGACAATTCACACCCGTTGGAAACAGAGTTTGGAGATATGTCTGAGCTTTTAAAATACATAAGAAAACGGTAGATGAATACTCGTTTGGAGGGTATTATGAAAAAGATTTATTCACATCCGACACGCAAATATATGATTGTGGCAACAGTTGCAGCATTGGTATTGATTGCGTATGGATTGCTTACGCTGTTCACTGACTATGACAAAACTTTATTATCAGTTATAGCGTTGGTTTGTGCGTGCCTTTTGATTTTGTATGTTATTTTAGTTGCTAATTTCAGAAAGAGAGCAATAATAAAATACCTGCATAACATAACAGGTGCAGAGGAATTTTCTGAGAATATTATGGAAAGTGTACCTCTTCCTATGGCAGTATGTTCTATTGATGGTTCAATCCGTTGGTATAACAAACGCTTTTCAAATATGTTTAAGGATAAGACTTTGGAGCATGAAAGCCTTGAGGATTGCATTAAATCCTTGAAGTGGTCAGATGTATTGAAGCACCCTAATGGCAAACCTCTTGAAGAGGAGATTCACAACAGATTATATTCTGTAAGATGGTCTCTTATGAAGGACAGCATTGAGCCTGATAAGAATGGAGTGCATTATTCAGTCTTTTTCTACCTGAAGGATATTACAAATGAGTTTGAGCTGAACAAGAAATATCTTGAAGAGAAGGTTGATGTTTGTATTATCAATATAGATAATCTTGATGAGTTTTATCAGAAAACAGACGATGAAACAGCAGACGCGTCTGCATCGAGAGTTAGAAATGCCATTGTAACCTGGGTCAGAATGTCTGACGCCTTAATCAAACGTATTGACAGGGATAAATTCTATGTTTACTTTGAACATCAATATCTTGATGGATATTTAAAGGACGGCTTTTCTGTTATTGAAACTGTAAATAAGATTGCGGAGGAAATCAAATTTCCCATATCGGTAAGTGTTGGTATTGGTACAGGCGGTAATCTTATTGAAAACGAAGAAAGTGCAAGACATGCCCTTGATTTGGCACTTGGTCGTGGTGGTGGCCAGGCTTGTATTAAGAATAACAATGAATTTAAATTCTATGGAGTCGCAAATACAGAATATGAGCGTAGCACAAGAGTAAAGGCAAGAAGTGTCGCGGTTGCATTAAGTGACCTGATAAAGCATAGTGATAATGTTATTTTTATGGGACATACTACCGCTGACTATGATTGCTTTGGTGCGGCAGTAGGCTTACAGCGAGCTGTAAGAGAGCTTGGTGCAAAGCCGTACATTGTTCATGAGCGTATATCACCTGCCATTGAATTTATGTACAGTGATTTAAGGGGAGTCCCCGAGTATGGAGGAATGTTCCTTGACGAGAGTGAAGTTGTTGATTATGTAACCAAGGATTCACTTCTAGTAGTTCTTGACACTCATCGTCCGTCTATGGTACCATGTCCGAGATTGTTAGAAAGAGCACCTAAGATTGTGGTTATTGACCATCATCGTCGTTCTACTGAATTCATATCTCCATGCTCATTGGTATACCATGAACCATATGCATCCTCAACCTGTGAAATGGTTACTGAGCTTTTAGAGTATTTAAATATTAGTAACGCTATTACTAAGCTGGAGGCACAGTGCTTATATACAGGAATTTTGATGGATACAAAGAATTTCATCCTAAAGACAGGCGTGAGAACCTTTGAAGCTGCGTCGTATCTGAGAAAGCTCGGTCTTGATACGGCATCTGTAAGAAAAATGTTCTCAAGCAATGTTGAGGATTATACTCGCAAGGCTGAAATTGTCAGTCAGAGTGAAATTATTTTAGAAGATTTTGCGGTTTCTGCAACCTATCAGGGTCACTCAAATATTAAAATTATTGCAGCACAGGCTGCTGACGAAATGCTGAATTTAAGTCATGTAAAAGCATCTGTGGTTGTTTTCCCGATTGACAATGGTGTGGGTGTTAGTGCCAGAAGTCTTGGTTCTATTAATGTTCAGCTAATAATGGAGAAGCTTGGAGGCGGCGGTCATATGACCGTTGCAGGTGCAACCATTTCCGACATTAGTGTTGAGGATGGAATGGATGAGGTTAAGAACGCAATCAAGACATATCTTGAAGAGAGGAAGGGATAAAAAATGCAGGTAATTTTGACTCAGGATGTAAAGGGTCAGGGCAAGAAGGGTGATGTTGTTTCCGTTTCAGACGGATACGCAAGAAATTTTCTTATTGCCAAGGGCCTTGGAATTGAGGCTACTAAGTCAAATATGAATGATTTGAAGGGGAAAAAGGAATCAGCTGAATATAAAATTAAGACTGATACAGAGGAAGCAAAGAAAATTGCCGAAAGATTAAGTGGACTTACAGTTACAATTAAGGCAAAGACAGGAGACGAGGGCAGACTTTTTGGCTCAATCACATCAAAGGATGTTGCAGATGCCCTGACAGAGCAGCATAACATTAAGCTTGATAAAAAGAGGTTTGTTTTAACTGAGGGCATCAAGACCCTTGGCGTAACAAAGGTTACTGTTAAGCTTTATACAGGAATAACAGGTACATTAAAGGTAAACGTAGAGAGATTGTAATTTACTAAGGAGTAATTTTAGTGATGGAAGAGTACGAAGTAAGCCCAATTGAGGAGGCTTTAGGGAATCCTCAGTTAAATGACCGCGACCTACCGTTTAATATGGAAGCAGAGCAAGCGGTTTTGGGCAGTGTCCTAAAAGACAGTGAAAGTCTGGGAGATGCAGCAAAAATCTTAAAGCCTGCAGATTTCTATTTTCCTGCAAACAAGTTCATATTTGAGGCTGTAATGGACCTTTTCGACTCCAACAAGGCTATTGATTTCGTTACGGTCACAGAACAGCTTAAGGTTAATAACCATCTTGATGCAATAGGTGGAATAGAATACTTGAAAAGACTGATTTCTTGCGTTCCCACCACACGCCACGTTGGGTATTATTCCACAATCATTAAGGAAAAATCAATATTAAGAGCACTTATAAAGAATGTCAACTCTATCTCTGATATGGCGTATGGTGAGGAGGATACTCTCTCACGCTTGCTTGAACGCTCAGAACAGATGATATTTGACATATCATCATCCCGCGAGCAGACAGACTTGGTACATATCGGTGATATTCTGCCTGCAAGCTACGAAAACCTTGTGAAGAGTGTTGGTATGACAGGCGGTATTACAGGCATTGACACAGGCTTTGAGGGTTTAAATAAGCGTACAGGAGGTTTTCACGGAGGTGAACTTATTATTATAGCCGGTCGTCCGGGTATGGGTAAGTCAACCTTTGCGGTTAATATTGCCGAGCATGTGAGCATAAACTTAGGCAAGACTGTAGCAATATTCAACCTTGAAATGCCTCGAGAACAGATTGTCAACAGAATTCTATGTTCTCAGGCACTTGTTGATAATACGAAAATCAGGAACGGTACTATGGATGCCGACGATTGGGAGAAAATCTGTGATGTAGCAGACTCTATTGCAAAGGCGCCTATATACATTGACGACACAGCATCAATTACTGTATCGCAGATTCGTGCTAAATGTCGTCGATTGAAGCAGATGAATCAGCTTGATATGGTTGTAATTGACTATCTTCAGTTGATGCAGGGAAGTGGCAGAAGTGATAACCGTCAACAGGAAATTGCAGACATTTCACGATCTTTGAAAGTTTTGGCAAAGGAGCTTGATATTCCCGTTGTGGCACTTTCACAGTTGAAGCGTGAAAGTGAAAGCCAGAAGGGAAAGAGACCTATTTTGTCTGATTTGCGTGAATCAGGTGCTATTGAGCAAGATGCCGACCTTGTTATGTTCCTTTTCCGTGAGTTCTATTACAGTAAGGACCCCGACCATAAGGAAAAAGCAGAGTGTATTATTGCTAAAAACCGTAATGGTGAAGCAAACAACTTTGAGCTTGGCTTCAAGGGTGAGTATACACAGTTCAGAAATGTTGAATACAGAGTTGAGGGGGCTTAATGCCTCCTCATTTTATCACTTTTTAAGAGGTTAAAAATGTTAGGAAAGATTAAAAGTACATTAGCTCGAAATGGATTTGATTCATTGGAGTCGGTGCTTGTTGCATTAAGCGGTGGAGCAGATAGTGTAGCTCTTGCATATAGTATGTGGAAGCTTTCTCAGGAGAAGGATTTTAAGCTATACTTTGCTCACGTAAATCACGGTCTCAGAGGTGATGATGCCGACCGGGACGAGGAGTTTTGCCGTAGCTTTGCAAAAAGGCTTGGTGTAGAGCTTTTTGTTCTTAATACTGATGTAAGAAAAATTGCACAGGAAAATGCCATTAGCGAAGAAATGGCGGGGAGAAAAGCCCGATATGACTTTTTTGAGGAGCTGATGGATAGGGAAAACATCCAATATACAGTAACTGCACATCATAAGAATGATAA
>JAZOBR010000028.1:0-6686 GCA_045596105.1 Candidatus Ornithomonoglobus sp. | reverse complement strand
GAAAGTACGGCTCCGACTCATGCCTGCCGCCAGCATTGGCGCAATAATAACCATACCCTCAGGGATATTCTGTAAAGCAATACCGCCTGCAATCGTAAGAGCCTCCATAGTGTTACCTGTACCGAAGCCCACACCTGCGGCAATTCCCTCAGGAAGGTTGTGGATTGCGATTGCCATAACGAACAGTAAAACCTTGTTAAGCTTGTCATCGTTATGACTATGGGATTCGATGTCTACGCCTGAGATTCTGTGAAGGTGCGGAACGAGCCTGTCAAGCAGGTTTAAAACCAGCGCACCTGCAAAGATTCCCACAATGGTAACAACAACGGGTGCCTTTGATGGGTATTCCATAGAAGGCACAATCAATCCAAAAATTGCGGCGCAAAGCATAACGCCTGCGGCAAAGGACAGGATAATATCACTGAATTTATGGGAAATAGTTTTAAATGCAAAGCCGATTGCTGCGCCGATAACCGTTGCGCCGCCTACTCCTAAGGCAGTCAGTAATACGATATTCATAATGCGTACCTCTCTTTTAGTTTATGTATTCTGCAAATGCCGTTGCAGTCATATCACCCTCTGTATGGATGGTAATATTAATCTCGTTTTTTGCCGTAACGTTAAATGCAAGGCTTCGGCTTTCATCCTCGGCAATTTCACATTCATCCCATACCCTTCCTGTATTTATCTCAGTAACAAAAAAGGTCGTATCGGAGTGGGCGGTGATGTTAAGAGTAACCTCGTAGGTACCTGCCTGAACGCCCATGGTGATATTAAGAGGCTCAGGGATAAAATCCGTCATTTTACCACACCTCGTTTCATAGCATCAACCAATGCATGAAGTGCATTTATCTTGTGGGTTATAGTCTTGCCTGCATCTGTGTCCTCCACAAGGATTCGTTTAGGGGGAAAGTCGATAGCCACAAGGGTTGAATGGATATCGTGGTCCTTTGTTACCGCATCCTTTACCGAATTAAACGCTTCGTGTGCCGACAAGGATAGCCCATGGGAATTGAATATAAGGGTATAGCCTGCGATACCCGTTTTTTCCTGATATGCCCGTGACAGACCGCCGTCAATAACCAATAGCTTTCCGCCGGCCTTTACAGGGCTTTCACCCTTCTTTATTTTAACAGGCACGTGACCGTTTATTATATGGGCATAGTTATCGGGTGAAATACCGAATTCGGTAAGAATTTTCTCACTTATATGAGGTTTTTCAATGTTCTCATAATAGGGGTCCTTTTTCTCTACCCAGGTTTCCTTGTCCTCGATGAAATATCTTTCAAAGGAGGTCATTTTGTTTTTTCCGTATAAGGGTGAGCCTGCACCGCACCACAGATACCACAGAAAATCCTCACCGTAGCGTTTTTCGGGACTGTTAGGCTTACCGAAAAAGCCAATTCTTGCAAGCTCCTCAGCCTTATCCATTAACGCCTTGCCTGAAACCTTTTCATTACCCATGGTATAGCTTGCAAACTCACCTGACTTCGTCATGGGAATACAACCATGGTAGAGCAGGTTATTATTATATGCAAGATACATATTTCCTTTGCGGTAAAGGAATCTGATGTGCTTTTGCAATTTCTCCGAATGAAGGAATGAGGTGCGAAGCAATGCCATTAATTCCTTTTCTTCCTTTGTCAGCTCGTAGGGAGCATCGGGGTCAATTGTGGGGAAGTTAGTATCAAGCAGAGGATAGGTCTTGCCGTCAACGGTGATTGTGCCGTTTTTGTAGTCCACCTTGTCAAGCATAAGGAGATTTTCCATCTCAAACTCAGGATGGTTTTTAACAATCTGTCCCTCAACCTTGAAACGGATGATGGATATTGCCTTGTGAAGCTTTGCCCAGAAGCGTGCATCGTGGTTTGAAATTACCACGTCATTCGGATTTCGGGGCATAAAGCACTCGCAGGGGTCATCGTGGTAGGTTTCAAGGGCAAAGACCGTCAGTGGGCGAAGGTTTATGCCATAGCCCTCCTCAATGCAGTTGAAGTTACAATACTTTGTGGATATTGCAATAACATTTGCTATGCAGGCGTAGGAGCCTGCTGCAGCACCCATCCATTCAGCATCGTGGTTACCCCATTGGATGTCAACATTGTGATACTTAATAAGATTATCTAGAATAATATCGGCTCTCGGTCCGCGGTCGAATATATCACCGATAATATGCAATCTGCCGATTGAAAGAGTCTGGATTAGCTCCGAAATATCGAGGATAAACTCATCTGCCTGACCCAGCTCGATTATGGACTCGATGCATTTCATATAGTAGTTGGCCTTATCCTTTATCGTGTTCTTTTCCGCATACATAAGCTCCTCTATGATTGCGCCGAAGTTTTCGGGCAGAAGCTCGCGGACACTGTTACGAGTGTATTTGGAAGCCACAACTCGTGCGACCTCAATAAGTCGGTTAAGAGTGGCAACATACCACTCATTGATATTTTCTGTTTTTGCCTTTATGACTTCAAGCTTCTCATTGGGATAGTAAACAAGCATGGCAAGGGTGTTACGCTCCTCGTCAGACAGTCCATCTTTAAAGAAATTATCAATCTTAAATTTAATGACACCTGAGGCATTTTTTAATATATGCAAAAATGATGCATATTCACCATGAATGTCACTCATAAAATGCTCGGTGAGTTTAGGTAGCTTCTGACGTGACTCAAGAGCGATAATTTCCGCACAGGCGGATTGGATTGTAGGGTATTGCTCCTTTAGGAGTCTTAAATATTCAATAGGATATTCCATTATTCATCCTCCGATTTTCTAGTTGCACTCTTGATGATAGCCTTTGCGTCCATTTCAGAGATACCGCCATAGTACAACTCACTTGATACATACATTGTGGCTATTATCTTATTGACTACAATATGACCGTCAAGGACCACGTATGTGTCGGGGCCGTTCTTTATTTCTTCCTTGAGGGTAGCTGTTACATATTTACCCAGAGGTGTTTTTATCACCTTTGCGGGAACAACCACTGAAGTGCCATCCTCCTCAAGCAGAAGCTCAACTATTTCCATTGCTTCAGCATCCGTATTAGCATCCTGGTAAAGGTCATCTCCTGACATAATAACAAGGTATGCACCCGAGCGGTCATCCTTGAAGGTGTCGTAATCATTTACCCAATATTTTGGCAAGGTGAAGGTAATGTCTTCCATAACATAGGTGTAGGGCCCCATCAAATCCCGACGGTACAGGATTGTGCCGATTGACTTTGAATCTAATGGCTCAAGCATCAGGCTTTCGCTAATCCTTGCCAGCTCCTCTTCGGAGGCGTTGTAAACCTCTATACGGTAAACATAGTCACCAACCTCGAAGAAGAATTTTCTTGAAAGGGCTGAGAAGTCACTGCCCTTAACGATAGTATCAAAGTACAGACCCTCACCGTCATTGATGGTTGCGGGTGTTATTTCCGTAAAGGTTGTAATGTCAGGATTGTATACATCAGTATCAATTTTGTACTGCTTATCCGCAAGACTTTCCTTCGTAATCTCCTTGCTCTTTGAATGAATATCCATATAAATATAGCCAAGATTTTGTTCGTCCTCAGAGGTTATATCATATTCCGATTCCTCGAAGAAGGCCAATGCAAAGCTGTTATTCAAAGGGACATCCTTGTATCTTTGGGGAAGGGTAACGGAAAGCTTGAACTCCTCATTTTTGTAATCGCGGAAGCCCTCCTTTATCTTGGAAAAGTCGTACATATTCTCCTTGACGCCAACGGAGAAGCTACCCACAAGAGTAACTGCATCCTCATATTCCTTTGTAACATTCTCGTCCTCGTTATCGGGATTGAAGGTTGATATATATATCGTGTACAGGATATGGTCCGTTACTATTATTCTCGTATACTTAGCATAATCTGCGGAATTGTCTTCGAAGATTAATACCGTATTGCCATATGCATCGGTGTTTCTTTTCACAAGAGAAAGTGTACTGTGTGAGCGTATCTCCTTCTGGAAGATGTTTTCGGCATTAAGCTTATCCTGTGACTTTGTAATAAAAATATCAATACCCACAAGCAGGTCTGTGGAGAAGGAAACCCTCTTTCCGTCGTTGCTTGCCTCATCAAGATGCATATTGCGCGGCGTTTTCATACTCCAGTTAAGGGAGCTGTCACCAACATAATCCTTATCGTGCATACCCTGAAGCATCTGTGCCTCTTTGCCTTTTGTAAGGGTTACAAGGATTTGCCCTGTTTCGGGGTTGTAATCTATATCTGCACCAAAGGTTTCTGCGATAAAACGCAGGGGAACCAGGGTAGTCTCACCTATGATTTCGGGAGCAGATTCCAGCTCCTGGGCAAAGCCGTTTATAACGGCACTTTTTGAGCCAATTGTAAGAGTCAGGTCAACCTCTCGGTAGAGGACATGTATTGACTTGTCGGTGTCGTCCCAGCTTACATCTGCACCGAATGCCTCGGTAATAACTCGGACAGGTACCAGGGTTACTCCGTTTTCGGTTACCTTTGGCGGTGTTATTTCTATAGCCTCACCATTAAGCAACATTTCGGGGTTATCGGCACTAAGTACCAGCTCCACCGAGCTTGTAGCTTCCTTTGCATCCTCGGTAGCTTTATTTTCTGCAAATACGGGGATTGCAGAGCTTACAAATGCAAGTGTAAGCAGTATGGTAATAAATCCTTTTTTCATAATATCACCTGCCTTTTATTTCAATTCGTAGCTTACATCAACTGTTGTTTCCATACCATCACGGGTGAAGGTGATGCTCATTTTATCTGTAAAGGTATCACGGATAGCTTTGTTATAGTCGATAATGCTATGGATGGGAGAGCCATTTAGGGCAGTTACCACATCACCGTCACGCAATATATCCGACTTTGAATTTTTAACCGTAATACCCTTGGTTGTAGGAAGACCTATGCGTGCTTCCCAGGATTCGTCAAAGTCAACCTTAATATCGGGACGAAGGACCTTCTTGTTTGCCTCAAACTCACCAAGAACAAAGCTTATTGTCTCCAGGGGGATTGAGAAGGCAATGCCCTCAATGCCTATTCCTGCATACTTGCTTGAGTTTATGCCCACAAGCTCACCCTTAAGATTGATAAGGGGACCGCCGCTGTTACCGCCGTTGATTGCGGCATCTGTCTGAATAAGGGGATATATACAGCCCTTAACGGGTACATCTGTACCGCTTATAATTCCCTTGGTGGCGGAGTTTCTCATACTAAGTGACAGGGGAGTGCCAATGGCAATAACAGTACGGCCTGCCACAATATCCTTTGTATCACCAAATGTGATGGGCAGAAGTCCGAGTCGGTTGATTTTAAGTGTAGCAAGGTCGGATGCCTCATCTATACATTCCACAACCCCTGCATAACTTGTCCCGTCATTAAACACTACCGTGATATTTTCAATATCCTTTACAACATGGGCGTTTGTAAGAATAAGACCGTTTGACTTAATAACCACGCCTGTGCCATGGGCGGTAGGCTCGTTATAGTCTGTGGCAGATGAGCTGGAGCCGCTCTTGTAGTTGCCGACAATTACCACCACGCTCTTGCTTGCCCTTTCGATCAGGTTTGAAACGAGAACATCCTCATTCATCAAAATGTGGACGCTTTCACCATCCCAATCCACATCTGCACCAAGCTCTTCACTTACCGCACGGATGGGAACATAGGTGGTGTCGTTTTCGATATAGCCGCGAGAGGCAAGAATGTTACCGTTAACATATATGTCTACATTTCTGGCAAATGCCGTAAAGGGGCAAAGCGCCATAACACAAAGTAATGATATAAAAGTTCTAATGGATTTTTTCATTGAATTTATCCTCCTACATATAATTACTTCCATTTTATCACAAATCAAGCCGTATTGCAACGTAAATAAAAAAAACTATAACATAACGCCCTGCCCTTCTTTAAGTTGAAGTATCGCACAATTATAAAAAAAGTCAACCGAAAAGGGGGATTTGCATCGTGATTTATTGTAATATATCTGGAAAGGTGAAAATCGAAGAATTAAAGCTAAAATACCCCAAAAAATAACTTACATAAAAACTCCTTTATTGCAAACAATATGAATGTAAAATCACAGTAGTAAAGGAGTTTTATATATGAAAGCAACAGGAATTGTAAGGAGAATTGATGATTTGGGTAGAGTGGTAATCCCCAAGGAAATCCGCCGTACTATGCGGATTCGCGAGGGGGACCCCCTTGAGATATTCACTGAAAAGGACGGGGAGGTTATCTTTAAGAAATATTCGGCAATAGGTGAGCTGGGTGACTTTGCCACAAATTACGCTGAAACCCTGGCAAAAACAAGCGGACACCCTGCCTGCATTACCGATAGAGATAATGTTATTGCCGTATCGGGTGTGCCGAAAAAGGAGCTTATGGAAAAGCGTGTATCCCACGAGCTTGATTCGCTTATGAATGATAAGCTCACCGTTACCTACGAGTCAGGCAAGGTAGTTTCAATTGCCGACGGCAACGATAAGTACAACGCAGGTGTAGTTGTACCTATTGTGTCAGAGGGCGACACCATCGGCTCGGTTGTATTTGTGGTAAAGGAGGGCGAGAGGACAAGTGAGATTGAAGATAAGCTTGCCGAAACCGCCGCAGACTTTTTAGGAAAGCATATGGAAGGCTGAGGATAGTGGTAGTGAAATGCGTCAGAAAGGATGCACGAAACAATACTGTATTGCAAAATATG